>CAKQSU010000009.1 GCA_934273135.1 uncultured Clostridia bacterium | reverse complement strand
GCTCAACGCGCTCTCTCACATGTCGCTCGTTTCGTATTTCGTGGGTATGCTCACGGACAGCAGAAGCTTTTTATCCTATACCCGCCACGAGTATTTCAGAAGAGTTTTGTGCAACTTCTTCGGCGATATCCTCGAAAACGGCGAATATCCTTACGATATCGAATTCGTAGGCAAAATCGTACGCAACATTTCTTACGACAACGCGATTAAGTTCTTTGAAAAGTAATCCTTTACATTTTGTTCCTGGAAAGCTATCCGCTTCGGCGGACGGCTTTCTTTTTTGTTAAGATTTTTTTTGCAAAAAGTAGCTTATAGGCGGTTTAATGAGCTTTGAGTTTGCTTAAAAGGTTGACAATGTGCATAAATGTGTGCTAAAATACTTCATGATAAGCCGTAATGGGCGGGAGGCGCGTATGAATGTCAGAAAAATACTCAATATAACGTGTTTATGCGTGCTTTCGTTTGCTTTTCTGCTCCTTGCGTCGGGTTGCGCAAAGGCTTTGAGCGACGAGGCTTTGGTCGGCGGCTCTTATCTGCTTGTCGCAAACGGCGAAAATTCCGCTTTGGATTCCCTTTCCTTTAAGGACGGGGCTTGGACGGCTAAGTCCGCCGATAAGTCGATTAACGGCACATTTTTGACGGAAGCAAACAAAATTTCTCTTTATAAAACCGATGAGGAAGGGAAAAACGAACTCTATGCGTACGCGTTCATAAAGTCCCGCGAATGGCTTCGCGTTTATCTCGTAACCGAAAACAGAGTCACAATGGACTTCACGAGGAGCGGAACGCTTCCCGTCGGGGCGAATGACGGCGTTCCCGAATTAAAGTATAATCTTTCCGAAGACGGCGCATTTTATTCTGTAACGAGCGCAGACGGGAGCTACGGCGAAGTTATCGTTCCGTCCGAGCATGACGGCAAACCCGTCAAAGAAATTGCAAAATTAGCGTTTTATCGTTGCCTTGACGTTGTGAGAGTCGTTCTCCCGGATACGGTTGAAAAAATCGACGACGAGGCTTTCCGCGGTTGCGAGTCGCTTTACGCCGTTAATGCAGGCAAAAACCTTTCTTTTATAGGCAAAAAGGCTTTTTACGGTTGCGAATCGCTTAAATTCTTCTCTGCGGATTATTTAAAAACCATCTCCGATCAAGCGTTTTACGGCGCGGACGTGTCGAATTTTTCGCTTTCGGGTCAGGTGGAATTTATCGGCGAAGAAGCGTTTTATTCAACTAATATAATTACCGTTTCCGTCCCCGAAACGACTTCTTACATAGGTACGCGCGCGTTTGCAAACTGCCTGTCTATCGACAAGATTTCCGTTGACGAAAACAACAAAAATTATTCCTCTTACGGGGAAGATTGCATAGTCGAAAAAGCGCGCAAGATTATGATTGCGGGTTGCGCCAAGACGGTCTTGCCTACCGAGGGTAATGTCAAAATTATAGGCGAAGGCGCGATGAGCGGCGCAAGGACTATTACGTCGATAGTTTTCCCCGCCGAAATAACGGAGATACGTCGCGGAGCATTTGAAAACTGCAAATCAATCGAGAGCATATTCTATCTCGGCACTTCGCCGAAAGATTGGCTTGCAATCAAAAAGACGAGCAATAACGTTAAGTTCTTCCGCGCAAACGTTTATATCTATTCCGAAAACGAACCGGCACTAAACGAAAAGAAGGACGGCTACGCCAAAAAGGACGGTTACAACTGCACCTTCTGGCGATACGTCGGCGGCAAGCCTGCTTTATGGCGTTTCACCGAAGAACACCCGCCCGAAAAAAATAAATAAAAGATAAACACGCGATAACGAGCATATAGCCCGACTTATCGCGTTTTTTTATGATATGAATCTATTGTTGAACGGAGTTGTCGCGACAATACGAAGCCGAGGCTCATAAGTCGCCTCGTAAAACTCTTATGGTGCAAAGAAGCAGTGTTCAAATATAAGTGAAGCTCTTCAACACTGTTTACTTCTCGCGACAATACGAAAATGCTTGCGCTTTCACGCAAGACAGTCATAAGTCGCTCCTTTAAATTGGTCTTGCAAACAAGCGTTAGTGTTAATAGCGGCATAGCGCATTTGCAGGCTTTTCTTGTCGCGACAATATGGAACGCCCCACACCGAGGTGTGGGGCGTCCATATAAGGAGATTGTCGGAATGAAAAACTATTTCTGCCAGTTTTTCGTGTCCGTTTTGGTGAGAATGTATGATCTGTCTTTGGTGGCGACTTTATTGAAAGTCGCTTCGTCGGTAAGGTCGCCCGCTTTAACGGTAATCTTCATCGCGCCTTTAAAGGGAACGGAGAAGTTAAAGACCTTATCGCCGTTTTGCGTTTTGACGAGCTTGTCGTCAACGTATAATTCAACGGTCGGTTCGTTTGTGTAAACTTTAATATTGAGCTTTCCGCCGGTGCGGTTTACAAAGCGTTTGCCGCAAAGGTGAATGAATTTTTCTTCCGACCAGTAAGCCTTGTAAAGATAGAAAGCGTCTTTTCTCGTCTTTCTGTCGTACGTCACAAGCCCTTTGTGGTTCATTCCCGGCTCGCCGCCCTGATTGCGTGCGTCGGCGGCAAAGTCGTACATGTTCCAGACATGCGTCGCCCAAAGGTAGGGGTTACGCGCGAAGAATTTGAGCATGTATTCGTGATACTTGCATTGATATTCTTCGGTGTTGTCGCCGCGGCGGGGCGATACGCTGTGAAGATTCGGCATACCTTCCGCGCCGTACTCGCTCATACCGATAATGCGTTTGGGGTTAAGCACGCGGTACAGCCAGAACCAGCCGTCGTTTAAGAAGAAGAAGGGGACGTACCAGCCGAGGTACAAGTTCCAGGACACGAGGTCGGTTATCTTGCCGACTTTGTTCGTGGGACCGCACGCCGCGTAGCAAGCTAAGGTCGTGAGCCTCGACGGGTCCATTTGATGGCACATATCGTTGAGCTTAACGTGTTCTTCGAGCATGTCTTTTCTGTGCTTGTTGAACATCGTTATCTCGTTGGAAACACCCCAGGTTACGATAGAGGGGTGGTTATACTGCTGAGTGATGAGTTCTTTCATCTGCGACTCCGCGTTGGCGTTCGCTTCGGGCATATGGCGTGAAATGTAAGGGATTTCCGCCCATACCACAAGCCCGTACTTGTCGCAAAGGTCGTAGAAATAGTCGTCGTGCTGATAGTGGGCAAGGCGAATGGTGTTCGCGCCGATTTCGAGTATAATTTGCATATCCTCGTCATGTTCGGCTTTGCCTATGGCGTAACCTTTGCCTTTTCTGTCCTGATGACGGCACACGCCGCGCAAAGGATACGACCTGCCGTTCAAGAAGAACCCTTTGTCCTTATCGACGGAAAAATATCTTAATCCGAATGAAGCGGTGATTTCGTCCGCAACCTTTCCGCCCAAAGTAAGAGTCGCTTTCGCGCTGTACATATGCGGGTCCTTAAGCCCGTCCCAAAGGTGCGGGTTTTCGATTTCGAACACGCCCGTGTCGTTTTCCGCAACGAGCGTTTCGCCGTCGTAAATATAATAATGAGCCTGAGCTTGTCCCGCGCCGACGATGTTTGCTTCAAGGCTTACCTTGCCAACGCCGTTTTCGACGGAAGAGGTGACCTTTAAGCCTTGGCTTCCGCAAAAGTCGGGGTCAAAGTAAGACGCTTCGTCCAAAACGATAAGGTTGACGTCGCGATAAATACCGCCGAAGAACGTAAAGTCCGCCGTCTGCGGATAAACCTTTTCGGTCGCGATATTGTCCACTTCGATTTTAAGCTCGTTTTCGTCTTTAAGTAGGTCGGTGATGTCTACGCGGAAGGTCGAAAAGCCGCCGTGGTGAACGGTAGCGAAAAGGCCGTTGACGTAAACGCTTGCCGAGGAGTTCGCGCCTTTTACTTCGAGGTAAACGACTTTGCCTTTCGGGCGGGCGAACGTTTTGGTGTAAGTGCGTTTTGCACGAACGTAATCGTTGCCGCCGTCCGCGCCGTCGATGGCATTCCAGGTATGCGGCACGCTTACCGTTTCGGTATTGACGCCGTCAGAAAACTGCCAATCTTTGTTAAGGTTAATGTAATTTCTCATAAGCAATCTCCATTCGGCCGTAAAAATTTTTACGACCTTCGCCTTAGCGATATTAGTATACCATAATAATACAGCTTTTCGTCACTAAAATCAATTGCAAAAATTTGAAAGTAACATTGCAAAAACAACTTTATTTTTAATTTTTGCCCGAAAAAGTCGATTTTTACTCGAAAATCGGGTACGAAAATAAGTTTGCAAAAAATTTTTTTGCGGTTTGCGCTTTTTTATGGTTATGACGAAAAGAAAAACAGCCGCGGTTAAACGGCTGGAAAAGTTAATTTCTGTCTGTAGGCGCATGCCCTATAATTTTAACGTACGAGCGGTAAAAAGTCGAGTAGTCGTTAAAATCCAAAAGTTCGGCTACGACGGATTTTTTAGCCCCGGCAAGAATCATCTGGTGCGCGGCGATTATCTTTTTGTAACGCACGTACTGCATTACGGGTATCTTCATGTTGTTCTTGAATTCGTTCGAGATATAAGATTTGGAATAATTGAATTCGCGGCTGAGCGTGTCGAGCGAAATGTTCGACTGAATGTTTTCGTCGATGTATTCGATGAGGCGGGTGATAACGTCGTCCGAATTGGAATCCGCGCGCGTAGGCTCTTTGAGCATCATGATAAGCAATTTCGTGAGTTCGCTTATAAAAAGGTAATACGTTTCCTCGTCGGAATAGTTGCCGTAATAAGAATCGAACTGATTGAGAAGCACGAGATATTTTTTAACGTTCGTCAAAAACGGGCTTTGCGTTTCCAGCTTGTCCTCCACGAAAGGCGGAAGAACGGACACGGGAAACTTAAAAACGTATCTTTCGTAAGTTTCGCTTTTTGAAATGTCGGCAAAATGATAAAGCCCTTGTTTAATGATGACAAGGTCGCCTTCCTCTAACTTTCTCGAACGCGATTCCACGTTGTAAGTTACGTCTCCGTTCAAAAAGATAAGAATCTCGTTAAAAGGATGAAGATGTTTTCCGAAATCGTCCATAGGTTCGCTTGCGATACCTTTTTTGTGCGAGAAGTCAATTCCGTTATAGGAAAAACTAAACATTTGCTATCCGCCCCCTTTTTTTGAGAAAAAGGAAATAATTTACCTTTCTACCTTTAATTATATCGATTTTTTTTCCTAAATCAACTAAATTGTAGAGGTTTTGCAATATTTGTTTATTATTTTTGCAATTGACCTATTTGCAATTGCGTGGTAAAATAAGTATAATAAAAAAAGTTATAGGGCGCAAAGTCGGCGACTGAGCGTAATAGCTCGCCTTGCGTTTGCGCAATATATCATTATATATAACGGAGATTAAAAATTATGAAGATGTCATTCAGATGGTACGGCTTGAAAGATTCCATTCCTTTAAGCTACATCAAACAGATTCCTAATATGCAATCGGTTGTGACCGCCGTGTACGACGTTCCCGTCGGCGAGGTGTGGAGCGAAAAGAGCATTAAGGAGTTAAAAGACGAAGCCGAAAAGCACGGACTCAATATGGACGTTATCGAAAGCGTCCCCGTGCATGAAGATATCAAGCTCGGTCTTCCCACGCGCGATAAGTATATAGAGGTTTACGCCGAAAATATCCGCCGCTTGGGAAAGTTCGGCGTAAAGTGCATTTGCTATAACTTCATGCCCGTTTTCGACTGGCTCAGAACTAACCTCAAAACTGTCAACGACGACGAAAGCACGTGCCTTTCTTATTGCCACGACACGCTTTTAAAGCTCGACCCCAACAATCTGCATCTTCCCGGCTGGGACGAAAGCTACACCCCGAGCGAACTTCACGCGCTCTTAGACGCGTACAAGAACGTTTCGCACGAACAGCTCTTCGATAACCTCGTTTACTTCCTTAAAGGCATTATGCCCGCTTGCGACGAAACGGGCATCAACATGGCTATCCACCCGGATGACCCGCCCTGGGATATGTTCGGTCTCCCGCGCATAATTTCGAACGAGGCGAATATAGAAAAGCTTTTCGCAGCCGTTCCCAACCCGCATAACGGGCTTACGTTCTGCACGGGTAGCCTCGGCGCGGGCAGATTCAACGACTTGCCGAAAATGGCGGCAAAGTTCGCTAAGCGCATTTATTTTGCCCATATCCGTCAGTTAAAATACACCGGCGAAGTAGACTTTAAGGAAGCCGGGCATTTAACCGCCGCGGGCGACCTTGATATTTACGAAATAGTCCGTCAGCTCGTTTTAAACGGCTTTGACGGTTACGTCCGCCCCGACCACGGCAGAAACATCTGGGGTGAGGACGGCAAACCCGGTTACGGTCTTTTCGACAGAGCGCTCGGCGCGGCGTATCTTAACGGCTTATTCGAAGCTATCGAAAAGTCCGAGAACGTATAGCACGCCGCCTTGCCACTACGTGTTCGAGCGTCGCTTTAGTTACGTACGTTCAAGTACGCGCCTGCGCGCCGCTCTCGCCTGTTGTGGCAATCCGACGCACTCTCCGTCCTCGGGACCGAGAACACATATGGGCGCATATACGGGCTACGTGTCGGCTCAGCCTCGGTTACGTACGTAGAGTACGCGCCCATCGGCATTCACCGACCTGTTGCCCGTCTCTGCAACCCTTCTCCGTCCTCGGGAGCGAGAACGTATAGCACGCCGCCTTGCCACTACGTGTTCGACCGTCACACAGTTACGTACGTAGAGTACGCGCCTGCGCGCCGCTCTCGCCTGTTGTGGCAATCCGACGCACTCTCCGTCCTCGGAACCGAGAACGTATAATTGCGCAAATCGAAAATTGAAAACGGAAAATTGAAAGTTGCGGATAAAATAATATATATAAATTCGTCAACAATTTTCACCTTTCAATTTTAAACTTTCAACTTGAAAAACTCTCTTTTTCGGAGGAAAAAATATTATGGAAAATTTTGAAATCAAAGACTTACAAAACAAAGTAGTAGTTATCACCGGCGCGGGCGGCGTTATATGCGGCGGTCTTGCCCACGCAATCGCCAAAAACGGCGCAAAAATCGCTCTTTTGGACCTTAATCTCGCGGCGGCGCAAAAGGTTGCCGACGAAATCGTAGCCGAGGGCGGCATCGCAAAAGCGTACGCTTGCAACGTTTTGGACAAAGCAAGCATCGAAGAAGCTCGCAAGGGCGTAAACGAGGGCTTAGGCACCGTGGATATCCTTATCAACGGTGCGGGCGGCAATAACCCGAGAGCGACCACCGTCAACGAATTTGCTTCCTACGAAAGCGTAGAAGGCGATTTCTTCTCGCTCGACCAAAAGGGCGTTGAGTTCGTGTTCGGGCTTAACTTTACCGGTACTTTTTTGCCGACCCAGGTATTTGCAAAGGATATGATAGGCAAGGAAGGCTGCTCTATCCTCAACATTTCGTCTATGAACGCTTTCACGCCGCTCACAAAAATACCGGCGTACAGCGCGGCTAAGGCGGCTATAAGCAACTTTACGCAGTGGCTTGCCGTTCACTTTGCCAAAGTCGGCATAAGAGTAAACGCAATCGCACCGGGATTCTTCGTTTCCGCGCAGAACCAAAAGCTTTTGTTCAACGAGGACGGCACCCCGACGGCTCGCAGCCACAAAATTTTGAACGCCACCCCGATGGGCAGATTCGGCGATTTTAAGGAACTTGCTCCCGCAACGCTTCTTTTAATCTCACCGTCTTCCGCAAGCTTCATAACGGGCGTCGTTCTCCCGATAGACGGCGGCTTCTCCGCATACAGCGGCGTCTGATTTCAATTGAAAATTGAAAGTTGAAAATTGAAAGAGGCATCTTTGCCCGCAAGTAAAGTTACGAGCGGGCAAAGGAGCCGAATATAGGGCGAATTTTCAATTCGCCGAAAATTGCATAAAACCTCGCGGAGAGGCGACAATCAGTCACTCACAGCCCCTCCGGAGGGGCTTTTGCGCGTAGCGCAAAAGCTTAAACCTTAATTGCTTTTGTGCATGTAAAAAACGGTGCGCATAAAATATAACCGACGCGCATGCGCGCGAGAGAAAAAAGAGAAAGTATTGTTCCTTTAAAGACGGAAAAAGAGAAAGAGTAAAAAAAAGAGAGCAGAGTAAAACGATTATAAAAGCCGAAACTTTCGGCAAAAACGGAACGCAAACGGTAATATAAGGACAACGAAAATATTTTTAATTCCCGATAAAAAACTCTGAAAACGAAAACGACCGCAAAAAGGCAAACAAAGAAAAAACGCCGAGCGGTTTAAAATAAGAAAATTTTTTCCTCGCAAAAACAAAAAATCCAAATTGCGAGGGAGGGAGGATATAAATGTTTTTAACCTACCTTAAAAAGAGGACTCCCGGGTATTACGTCTACGTCGGCGCGGCGATACTTTCGCTTGCGGCGGCGATAACGTACATAATCGGGTTCACGGGCGAGAGCATGAGTAAGTACATGAGCTTTGCCGTCTTCTTTTTATCGCTTGCGGCTTTTTTATGCGTTGCGGCGCTATCCGTAATCGACGTAACAATGCCGTTCGCTCCGCTTGTCGGCGGACTTTTAACACTCGCTTCTCAATGCGCTTGTATTCGCACCGTTTACATGTACTTCACCGAAGTATTTTATAACGGCGTAAGCGCGGAAGCGATAGCTCAAATAGATAAGTCGTTTTTGTGGTTCGTTATTTTAACGTGTATAGCCGTGATTGCGTTTATCGTATCTTGCTTTATGGCGAAAACCAAACAGGAAGTTAAGGAGACGGAAAGATGAAAAAGAGCGTATGGATTACGATAAGTAAAGCTTTCACGGCGGTTCTGACCGTGATAACGGCGTTTTTGTTCACCGGCGGCGCGATAGCAATGGAAAACACCGCGGCTATCTCGAATACGCTCGGCTCAAAAACGCAGATTGTTTTGAACAAGGAAACGGGCGAGGAAGTAGACACGTTGTATTATAAGTCTAAGTTTTCTTCCGTTAAGCAAGTTATCGAAAACTCCGAAAAAGCGGGCGAAAACGTAGTTGCGGAAGGCAGTGTGCTTTTGCGCAACGTAAACAAAGCTTTGCCGTTTAAAAAGGGTGACACGATAAGCCTTTTCTCGGCTTCGTCCATCAACCTTGCGGTGGGCGGCGGCGGTTCGAGCGCGACTTCGGCGTCTTCGCTTAACCTTAAAGAAACGCTCACCGACCCGTCGGTAGGGCTTAACATAAACGAAGATTTGTGGAAATGGTACGAGGATAACAAGGACACTTACGGCAGAAAAGCCGGTACGTCTATAGGCGTGGCGTATTCCATAGCGGACGCAAAGTGGACGGACATTCCCGAAGCAATAAAGACCAAAAAGGCAAAGTCCGCGGTATTCGTTCTTTCCCGCTTAGGCAGTGAAAACGTGGATATTCGCCCCAACACGGAAGGTTTTACCCCGACGGACGGTTCCGCGGGCGACCCAACCGACCTCAAAAACGGCAACTACCTTGAAATGACGGACAGAGAGCTTGACTTTTTAAGGGCGTTGAAAGCTGAAAAGGACAAAGGCACGTTTGAAAGCGTAGTTCTTATCCTCAACATGGCAAACCAGGTCGAACTCGGCTTTATCGACAAGGAAGAATTCGGCGTAGACGCGGCTGTCTGGTGCGGTACGCTCGGTTCGACCGGCGCAAAGGCGATAGCGAATATCCTCGTCGGCAGCGTAAACCCGAGCGGCAGACTTGCCGACACTTTCTGGACGGAACATCGCTTTAACCCCGTTCACGCCAACTTCGGTAGATATAGTTATAGCGGAAACACGATAAAATACGGCGGCACGCACGGCAACAACCCTGCGGGCGGTTCCCCGTCGAAAGCGACTATGTACGACCATACGGGCGTATATTACGTTGTTTACCAAGAAGGCATTTACAACGGCTACCGCTACACCGAAACGCGTTACGAAGACAAGGTTTTAGGCGCGGAAAACGTGGGCGAATACGACTATAATTCCGTCGTTAAATACCCGTTCGGCTTCGGGCTTTCGTATACCGACTTCGAATATTCCGATTATTCGGTAGCGTACAACGCCGAAACCGACTGTTACGACGTTACCGTTAAAGTCACCAACGTCGGCGAAAAGCCCGGCAAGGAAGTAGTTCAGGTTTACCTGCAAAAACCGTACACCGATTACGACAAGGAACACGGCGTCGAAAAGGCGGCGGTGGAGCTTGCGGGCTTTGCAAAAACAAAAATTCTTGATAAAGGCGAAAGCCAGACGGTAACTGTAAACGTTGAAAAGAAGTATTTTGCTTCTTACGATTCGTCCTGCGTAAACCCGCTCGACGAAACAAAGTTCGGCGCGTACATACTTGAAAAAGGCGATTATTACCTTTCCGTCGGCAAAGATTGCCATGACGCGCTCAACAACATTTTAGCGGCTAAGGATAAAACAAAAGCCGACGGAATGACGGACGGCGGCGACGCGACTTTTGCAAAAAAGATTGACGATGTGACAGAAAACTTCGACGCAAAGACCTATTCCACCGACGATTCCGCTATAAAATCGGGACTTAAAAAAGCGGAGAGCGAAGACGACAAAGGCGCGATAATCTCCAACAAATTCGACGACGCGGACATCAACCGTTACGAGGGCAGAGGCGATAACCGGGTCGAATACACCACGAGGAAAAACTGGAACGGCACAACGTTTTTCGGTTTTGACGAAGACAACAACTTCACCAACCAAAACGTAAAACTTAACTGGACGGAAAAAATAGAATACGACGTTTTCGAAATAGCCAAAGATATCCCCGCGGATAACGTAAAATATCCGACTTACGGCTCGACGGAAACTTCCTACAACCTTATCGACTTGCGCGTAGACGCGGACGGCAACAAAATAGCTTACGACGACCCCATGTGGGACGCGCTTTTAGACCAGATGACCTGGCAAGATTACGTCGAACTTTTATCCTGCGGCGAACGTATGACGGCGGCGGTAGCTTCCATAGGCAAGCCCGTCACGATAGACCATAACGGCGCGGTAGGCGTAAACCAGAGATACGGCGCGAACTCGGGCGCAAACCGCGGCTATGCCTTAGCCAACAACGACCCGGACGCAAACAAAGTTCCGCCCGCATATCCTTGCAACGCGCTCGTTGCCGCAACGTATAACGTAGAGCTTATGGCGGAATACGGCGAAGCTTGGGGTGAGGACGCGCTTTGGGCGGGCTACGCCGGGCTTTACGGACCGGGCATAAACATGCACCGCGGCGCGTACGGCGGCAGAACGTTTGAATACTATTCGGAAGATTCTTTCCTTTCGGGCAAAATCTGCGCGCCTATCTGCAAAGGCATAGAGGAAAAAGGCGTTTACGTATACTTAAAGCATTGCTTCTTGAACGAACAGGAAACCAACCGTCAAACGGTATGCACATGGGCTAACGAGCAGACCGTGCGCGAATGTTATCTCCGCGCCTTCGAGATAGCCATAAAGGAAGGCGGCGCAAGCAACGTAATGTTAGGGCTTAACATTATCGGACCTAAGTACACGGGCGTTCACGGATTCTGCAACACCGTTCTTCGCGACGAATTCGGCATGACGGGCTTTGTCGTATCCGACTTCCAGGATACGCACGCTTGGAGAAGAATGCCGCTCGCACACATGAACGGTATGGATATCCCCGACAGAAACTATTCGAGCTATAAAGATATCTATACTCCGTATCAGAAAAACCACGGCGCAGTCGCCTGGGCAATGAGAGAATCGGCGCACAAAATACTTTACACGGTCGTTCACTCCGCAACGATGAACGGAATTTCTTCGAATACGGAAATCATAAAGATAACCCCCGATTGGATTAACCTTTTAGGGCTTTTAGAAAGCGTCACTCTCACGCTTACGATACTTTCGTGGGCGCTGCTCATAACCCTTTACGCATTCCCGTTTATCTCGGACAAAGCAAAACTCGCTTACGCCTTTATCGCCGATAAAGTTAAAAACGAGAACCGCGTTCAAAAGGTAAAAGAAGGAGTAAAAGCTTCCGTTGTCGCGGGCGAAAAGGCTGCTGCAAAACCGGGCAAATTCCCCGCGTACACCGCAAGAAAAGAAGACCTTTCGGCAATCATTACCCGCTCGGTCGCGCTCGTTGCCGCGGTAGTCGTGCTTATCACAAGCTTTGTCGGCTTTAACGGCGTTATAGCAAAAAACAACGCGCTCATCAAGCTCGAAGAGGAAAACAACGCCAAAAACGCCGTTCTCGACGAAACGAGAATGACCGAAAACGACGGCTTAAAGGCTTACCGCTTCGAAGCCGAATCGGGCAGTTACGTCGGCTGGCAAAAGTGGGGCGAAACCGAGGAAGAACGCGAAAAACTCACGGCGGAAGCGTTGTATCTCTTCTCACCCGACTTTTCGGGCGGCATTGCGATGAGCCGCAACATGCGCGCCGCAACGGCGGGGACCAACAGCTTCACTTTCAAATTCAACTCCGACAAGAAAGTCAAAGTCAATATGCGCGTCAACATAAATTGCGTTGACAGCTGGATTACCGAACAAGGCGCGTTAGATAGCGTTTTCAACTTCAAAGTAAACGGCAAAAAGGTTAAGTCCAACGCGATGACCCCCGCAAAAGCCGATTGCGTCAAAAAGAGCGACGGCAGCAAAATTTACTATATGGGCAACGCCATAATGCAGCTTACGCTCATAGAAGGCGAAAACGAAATTATCCTCGAAAATTGCGGCGGCGACCAGGCTTTCAAAACCTTCGACTATATCGAAATCGTAACTTCCGCCGAAATAACGGGCTACGAGCCTGAGTATCTCGATACTTCTAATTTGCAGATTACAAAGACGCCGACGTTGACGGACGAGGGCGAAATAAAAGGCTGGTACAAATTTACGATTCCGTCTCTCGAAGCGGGCGTCAAGTCCGGGCTTTATACCTATGAAGACACCGACGAAGCCATCGCCTACAAGCTCGTAACAGACGGAAGGGCGCTCTCGAAAGTAGAAAAGAACGAAAGAGTGCTTACTATAGACAGCGAGTATGCTTTCTTTGCCCCCGACGAAGACGGTGTTATGGCTTCTTCCAAGGTAGTCGTCGCAACGACCAGGGGCTTGCCGAGCGTTATAGTCCGCGCGCCCAAGAACCGCCGCTTAGCGGGCTGGGCGGAAGTAGGCAACCCGTCTAATTACTTCACGAAAGATACCTTCGTAATGCCGGACAGAAACATTTCCGTCGAGCCGTGCTTCGAGTACGTGGAGTACGCCGAAACCATAACAAGCGAGTTGCAGAAAGTAAGGCTTATCCCGAAAGCGGAGGACGCCAACCAAAACACGCCTATCCGCCATGACAAGGTTAAAGCCGGCGCGTTCGGCAAGGCAGACAAAGGTCTTTCGCAGATTATGGTAGGCAACGCCGCCATGTCAAGCCCCGGCGGAACGGAGCTTGCAACGGTTTATTCGTACAACGGCGAAGTCAAAGCGGGCGATTACTTCATGACGATGAACGCGCTCGATTATATGACGGTCGGCGGCGAAAAGACGGTAGTCGTTGACATGATGAACTACGGCGACGAGGATATCTCGTTCGAATACTATCTAACGAGCGCGAGCGGCAACCCGAAAGCTACCACAAATCCGCACGTCTCCGTATCGCTTAAAGCGGGCGAGAGCGCGAGATTCGTTTTGTACACCACGTTCTACGGCAACAACAACCTTATGGCGCATTACGAATTCAACACCGGCATGAAAAACGGAATGAAGCTCGGCGTCAATCAATACGTCATCAAGGGTAAACACGCCGAATACGAGGGCGAAACGTATGCGGTCACGCTCACGGGCGGCGGAACTTTTGCGGGCGGCGCGACTTCCGTTAAGATGAAAGAAGGTCAAAGCATACCCGCCGTCACATTGACGGGCGAAAACGCGGGCAAACTCCTTTACGGCTTTATCGTCGACGACGGCTTAAACAAAAAGCTCGTTTCCTCTTCCGAACTCACCGTCGGCACTTCCGACTTAACGTTAACGCCCGT
>CAKQSU010000008.1 GCA_934273135.1 uncultured Clostridia bacterium | reverse complement strand
CCTATATACCGATTATCGGTGATTTTTTGGAGGTAACGGTTAAAAATGTTCGGGTGGTTGAAGAAAAGAATTGCTCAGAAAAAACTCGAAAAAGAGGAAAACAAGGAAATCGTAAAAACATTGCTTGATTATGTCGAAGGGCGTATTTCTGCCGATTGTTTTTGGAAAATGTACCTGCAAGACGATAAGATAAAAGATTATCTTTGCAATACAAAATCCAAAAACACAAAATGGCGGAAGGACACAAGTTTTGACGGACACCCTGTTTTACTAAGAGAAAAGCCTGAAGAAAGATATCCTATCAATTTGTTTAACTTGAGAGAAACTATTGATATAGAAGACTTAAAAAGTAGGTGCGAACTCTTTTATGTGATTCATAGATTTTTGAAAACGCAAGGATATGAGTTCAAAGCCGAAAACGAGGACTGTGCAAGAGTTAGCTTTTTTGACAACTTGTTGCCCGCAAGGGCGAGCGCGCCTTATGGGTTCGTTGAGCAAGTGTATAATTCTGCGCCACCCGAACTAAACAAAACCGAGAAGAAGAAATGGTGCAAGAAAAAACTTCAGGAGATGTTCGCGTACGACAAAAACGCTCCGTCCTGGATACAGCCACCCGAGTGGCCTATTGTTGACGGAGTGCCATACGTGTTCAGTCATCAGGAATCGCCGGACGACGGTCCCGAACTGTACTATTTTTACGACCCGCATGACAAGAAAAAAGTCATAGTCGTTGAGCAGTGTGAGTAAGCCTATAAGTCGATTAACGAGGATTTTTGTTGTGTTTTGCCTTCCAAAAAACATAAACGCGCGGAGCGGACGGCGCAAAAAAACGGTTCGCAAGAGAGATTAAATATATAGGAGAATAAAAAAATTATGGAATTTAAAGACAGAAGCCCCGAGTTTCCGGGGCGAATAAGACTTACGCCGGTAGAGGGGAGTTCGGATTTATACGACTTTGAGTTTGCCGACGGAAGAGTTGCGGGCGGAAATTATTCTGCGGGAACGCCGCTTAATGCGGCAAATCTGAACGGCATGCTCGAAGAGCTTTACGCGGCGATAGAGAAAGCGAAAATCGGGTCGATAAGGATTTCGGACGGCACGAACGAGGGAGAAAAGACTGCGATTAACGGCAAAGACGTCGTTATCAAGCTTCCCGCAAAAATCAAAGCCGTTCTTGACGGAACTATCGACAAGGCTTCGACCGCCGACAAAGCAACCAGAGCGGACAGTGCGACGAAAGCCGATACTGCTAAAGCACTTGACGGAACTTACGGAAGCGTGACGACAAAGACCGTGAGTTTAAGCACTTCGGCAACCACGGTATATGCGTCGACGATGTATAGCTCGGCGATAGTGATAATTGCGCCTTGGGTTACAAGTGCAAAAAATACAGCAATATTCGCAGTATCGTATGCGAACGGAACTACTTCCATAAATGACCTTACTTACGTCAACAAGCAAGGATACATGAAGAAAGCATGGAGCGGAAAGAATTTTAACGTTACGTTGTCCGATTCTAACGCGGCAGGCTCTTATTCGGTTACGATTATCGACGCGCATTTTTAAGGAGGTGAGAAAATTGGAGAAGATTGAGAGAAAAATTTTTTTGGAGCTTGACGAGAACGGCTACATAATTTCGACCGCGCAAGAAAAATTCGACGGCTTTATAAAAACGGATATTTCGGTTGAAGATTTTATGAAAGACTTTGCGGGCGTTTCGGTTACGGACGGCTATCATAAGTTTGAAAACGGCGCAATCGTTAAAGGAAAAGGTAGCGAAAAACTTATTGCCGAAGCAAGAAAGGTTGAAGCGGAAGAACTCAGAACAGAACGCGAAAGAGAATGTTTTCCGATAATAAACCGCGGCGAGCTTTGGTATGATACCCTTACCCAAGCCGAACGCGAAGAGCTGAAAACTTGGTATAGTAAATGGCTTGACGTGACAAAAACTTTAGTTGTTCCGTCAAAGCCCGCTTGGCTTAAATAACGGGCTATAAGTCGATTAACTCAATATTTTTGCGGAAAGCGGGCGGGTGAAAACCGCCCGCTTTTCATATAGAGAATAGCTAAAAACCTAAAACGACGACGATTGCAGAAAAGAGGGATTAAAAATAAAAATCAAAAAAATTTTCAAAAAGGTATTGACAAAAAAGCGTTTTGCGTGTATCTTAAAAAATAAGGCAATAAAGTTAGGCTTGCGAAAACGAGATAAAAAACGCGACAAAGGGGGACGATATGCGAAAAATAATCGTGGTTGAGGACAACGACGCGGACGCAAAGCAACTTCAAAGTTACATAAAGACGTTCGGGGAAGAAGCGAAAGAGAACTTTTCTGTGGGAGAGCTCGGTATTATATCGGGCTCATTTTTTTATGTACGGGAAAAAACCGGCATTGTTGAAAACTTTGATTTCAAAAAAGAAAAAAATTGCAATGAAAGTAAAGAAGAATTGCAATTGACATTCACATAGGGGGGTGGTATAATCTTTAACAAAGATACGGGGATATTTTCGTATTTTTGTTGAAAAAGAAAATATTTTTCTTGCCTGATAAAGTGCGCAATATGAGCCGGGAAGGTATTAAAAAAAATTAGAAAGGAGACTTTGATGGAAGGATTACAGAGTTAAAGATTTTTTCAAATTGAAACACAGGTTTTTACTTCATTGTGGCTGCGGCAGGAGATAGCGGGGAACACAACTTTCCGCACGGCGGCATTCACATCGTCCGCGCGGATTGGTTATAGGTCGAATCGTGCGGCTATTTCGGCGCACCTGCAATTGAAATTGCAGAGTTATTATTAATTTGGAGATATAAAATGGAACTATCAGAAAAAACAAAAGATTTTTGGAACAAAAATCATAAATGGTTAACAATCGTTATAGTCTGTGTTCTGGCAGTATGTTTTATCGGGAATGTGCTCTGGTCGATTTTCAGCGGCGGAGAGTTCTCGACGGTTTCGAAGACGGCGGAGGTAAAGGGTCTGTTACGTCTTAACGAATCCAGTTACATAACGGATTATCTTACGGGGGATACATTCTCGTTCGATAAGGAAAAAACGGATATAACTTTAATTGCAAAGGATCCGGCAATCGATCACGTGGTAAAAATAGAAAATTTACCTGCGTCGGAATACGGATTCAGCATTAACGGGGAAGGCGACATATATGATAAGGCTGAAGAGATAACGCTCAACGCGGACGTCAAATCGGTTTCGGTCGTAAGTAAATATTATCCGAATCTTAAAGTGGATATTCCCGTGAATGTGGTGTCAACGGAAGGCGTTGAATTTAAAGACAGTCTTCTGCTCGAAGCCGAGAATGCAAAACTTTATAAGGATAACGTCTTATTGCAGGCGGAGGAAAAACTCGTCCAGCCCAATGAAGACAAGCCTTATCTCTCTTCCGCGGGCAATACCGTCGAAGGAGCCGATTGCAGCGGCGGCGCATGCCTCAGAAACTTCACGACAAACAATATGAAGGTTCAGTTCGATATCGTTTGCACGGAAGACGCCGAGGTAGTCCTTACGATTAAATACTGTAAGCGTCCGGACGGCAAGACTTTCGGAAATTACTATAAGGTTAAAGTAAACGGCAAAGAAAATTCCGCGATTGCGTCCTTGCAGACCGGCGCAGGCGAGACCGGCACCTATTTCACGCCCGCCGATCTCGAAACCGTAACTTTAACGCTTACACGCGGCATAAACACAATCACTTTTGAAAGCGGCGATACGGCGGGTACAAAAAATCCCTGCAACCTCGACGCGATACTCCTGACGAGTACGGCAAAAGTTATGGGTGTCGTTGCTTAACGGAATAAGGAGAAACTATGGAAAAAAATAAATCTATGTCCTTTTTAAATTCGGTCGGGAACGAAATCAAAGAAACCGTTCTCACCAAGACGTACGGCTGCTATGTCGCTCTTGTGGCGTGGCTTCTGACCTTTATACAGAGCATAACTTACAATTTTGTGTCGGTTGAACTTTTCAATTCGGGCGTTATCGTGGCGTCCGTGTGCGGCGTAATACTTTTTATCGTCTTTTCTCTCTTCAGAAAAACTTCGACTCTTGCACCCGTAATCCTTATGGCATGCGACGCTTGCGCGCTCTTTGCGTTTGCAAGTGCGGGCGGCATCGTAGACGTGTTTTCAACGCTGTTCTTCGACGGTTTTTCGCTCGGTAAATTGTTTACTCTGCCTACCGCCGAATGGATGAGCTTATTCTCGTTTGTGCTGTCGTTTATCATAGCTTCTGTGGCGATGTATTTGCCTCAGAACAAGAAAAAAGGAGGAAGATAAGAATTATGAAAGCGATAAAGAAAACCAATCTTGTATTTAAAATTCTTTTCAACGTCACTTTATTCCTTTACGGAATAGTAGTGGTGGCGGGCCCCATAATGCTGGGCAATAAGGGTGCGATAAACAGCTTCTTCGGTATTAAGACTTCGATAGGCACCGGCGACGTGAAAGGCGCAATGTATTATGAGACAAAATTCAATAACATGGCGGAAGTAAAAGCCGCGACGAAAGACATTATAGAAGAAACCATGGAAGAGGGCACCGTTCTCTTGAAGAACGAAAACAACGCGCTCCCCCTTTCCAAAGGCGATTCCGTAAATCTTTACGGCTTTGCGTCTTACTATACGGTAATCACCGGTCAGGGCTCCGGCGTAGGCAATGCGAAATCCGATCTGGTAACACTCGAACAGGGCTTGACTGCGGCAGGACTCTCGGTAAACCAGCCCCTGAACGACTGGTATAAGAGCAAACCGCAGACGGATTTTATGACCGTGGGCGCAAGGGGCGGTACCTTTACGGGCGGCGGCACGCAACAGTCGCAGTTTACCGTACGTGACGCCAACTGGTCGGAACTTCCCGATTCGAAGTCGGCGGAAGCGAGAGCGGGGATTGCGGTATTTGCCCGTAACTCCGGCGAAGCGATAGATTTGTACATGGACACCACCATGGATACCGAAACGATGGCGGGCGACGGAAACAGAGTAATCGTAAACAGACAGGCGAACAACAACGAGGAAAAGTCGCACGGCGATTCGCTTGCACTGACCGAGAACGAGAGATCGGTTCTGGAGGGCATGAAGGCGCTCAAAGCCGAAGGAAAACTTGACAGCATAATCGTTCTGATAAACGCGGCAAGTCCTCTCATGTGCGATTTTGTCAACGACGAAGCTTACGGCATAGACGCCTGCATGTGGATAGGCGCCATCGGAACGTACGGTGCAAACGGCATAGGCAGACTGCTTACCGGGGAAGTGAATCCCTCCGGCAGAACTGCCGATACCTTCTGGGCGAACAGTAAATACAATCCCGTATATTACAATTTCGGCGCGATCGAATATGCAAATTCGGGGATTCTGAAAGGCTATCAGACGACGCTGGACGGCGAGTATGACGACAAGTATTACATAGCGTACCAGGAGGGTATTTACAACGGTTATAAGTATACCGAAACCCGTTATGAGGATATTCTGACGGGGCGGGACAAAGCCGGCGTCTTCGATTACGGCAAGGCGGTAACTTTCCCCTTCGGCTACGGTCTGAGCTATTCGGAATTTGAATATTCCAATATGAAGGTAACGGAAAATGCCCAGAATAAGACCTATACCGTAACGGTTGACGTAACAAATACTTCTGCCGTCGACGGCAAGGAAGTGGTACAGGTATATCTGCAAAAGCCTTATACCGCAAAAGATATAGCAAACGGCGTTGAAAAAGCGGCGGTGGAACTCATCGGCTTTACCAAGGTAGAGGTCAAAGCGGGCAAAACCGTCACGGCGGAAATAGAAGTAAAAGAAAAATACTTTGCCGCATACGACGCAAACGTTGAAAAGACTTACGTCATCGGTTCGGAGAATCAGAGCGATAAGTACCTTTTGACCGTGGCGAAGGACGCGCACGACGCCGAAAACAATATTCTTCAGTACAAGGCGCAGAACGGCGTGACGGTAGATACTTCGAAGATTTTCAAAAATGCGCGCAGAAGCGACGGCGACAAGGACATGGTATGGGGTAAATATATTGCTTACAACAATAAAACTTATTCCACCAATGAATTTATAGAGAACGAAAATGCGGCTTTTGAGAATCTGGAGCACTACGAAGGACAGAAAGCCAACTACGGCGTAGATAAAATCACCAACCAGTTTGACGACGTGGACTTTACCAAAGCGGGAATATTCGCGGAGGGTGAGACCTCTCAGGTTTACACGACGAGAAGCGACTGGGCGGGTACCTGCGGAAAGAGAATCAATCTTACCGCGGCCCAAGCACTTGTAGAAGCGCAGAAGTGCGCCGCTGTTGAAAAAGACGATGTGCCTTATCCGACTTACGGTGAGGTTGGCTTCTATGAAGGCGACGAATTATTTGATGAAATAAAACTTATCTATCTTCGCGGTAAGGACTATAACGATCCTCTTTGGGATACTCTTCTTGACAGAGTTACTTGGGATGAATATTGTTATATCCTGCAGGAAGGTCTGCGCTTTACCAACGGAATCGAATCAATAAACGCGCCCAGCTCTTCACAGCAAAACGGCGGACTCGGACCGGTACAGTGCCGCACGGATAGCGGACTTCCCAGCCAGAGCGGATTCAGAGGCTTCTCGGAGACCCGCGACCCCGATAATAAATCGAAGAAACCGGCAACGTTTGTATGTAACGGTATCGTCGCCGCAACGTACAATAAAGAATTTATACAACGTCTTGGCGAACAGACGGGCGAAGAAGGTATATGGGCAGGTTATAACGGCATATACGGTCTGGGCGTCAATATTCACCGCGGCGCGTACTGCGGAAGACAGTTCGAATACTATTCCGAAGACGGCTTCCTTACGGGCATGGCTGCCGGCTATGAGGCGGCGGGCGCTCATAAGATGGGTATGTTCGTGCTTGCAAAACACGGCGTACTCAACGATCAGGAAACGCACCGCGCGGGCGTGAACGTCTGGGCAAACGAACAGTCGATTCGTGAAATTTACGGCAGAGCGATAGAGGTCGCCGTGGAAGTAGATACGAAACTTACCCCCAAATCCGTACTCGGCATAATGACGGGTATGAACCGTATGGGCGCGAAATGGACGGGCGCGCAGGGCTTCTGCAACACCGTGCTCCGCGCGGAATACGGCATGAGAGGTTACGTGGTTTCCGACTATAACTCGGGCAGACTTTACTGCAGTCCTCAACAGGGCGTTCTGAACGGCAACGACTTGCCCGACGGTCAGCCCGCAAGCGAAAAGAATCCCACTGATAAAGACGGCAATAGCCTGTATTTCTCCAGCTATTCGGAGGGATACGGTAAATTCGCATGGGCGATGAGAGACTCTACGAAGAAGATCCTTTATACGGTAGTCAATAGTAACACCATGAACGGATTCACGGGCGATACCGCGGTAGAGAATATTACCCCCGCCTGGGAGACCGCGATTCCCGTAGTTACCAGAGCGATGCTCACCGTATTCGTCTGGGTCACCGTCATCTACTGTATATCGTTCGTCATCGGTGCGGTTGCAGATTCATTTGCAAAGAGCAATTCCGATGAGGAATAAGGGAGGAACGATATGAAAAAGAAATCAATAATGTTATTCGGCGCGATATGCGCAATCAGTCTGGGCGCGGCGGTATTTACCGCCTGCTCCCCGGAGGTGATTCCCGAGCATAAGCACAGAGTTATCGACCGCGAAGCCGTTGCGGCGACCTGTTCCACCGAGGGAAACGTCGCTTATCAGGAATGCCTCTATTGCGGTGCGCTCTTCCTGAACGGCGAAGAAGTGACCAAAGAGAAAGTAACCATTCCGTCGGATCCTTCGTTGCACGTATTAGAACATCATGCGGAAGTGCAGGCGACCTGTCTTAAAAACGGAAACGTGAATTATTATGAATGCACGGTATGCGGAAATACGTTTTCGGACGAGACGGCTCTGACGCCGGTCGAAGAGACAGTAGTCTACGGTAAGCATATCCTGAAAACGGTGGAAGCCGGCGAGGCTACTTGCTATTCCAAGGCGCATGTACAGCATTACGTCTGCGAATATTGTCATCAGGTCGTCAAGGGCGAAGAGGTAACCAATGAAAATAAATCCTCTCTCGGTGAGGTTTACAGCGGTCAGATGCTGGAACATAACTTCGTAGGCGGCGTCTGCACGAATACCGGTTGCGGCGCTCAGCAGGTAAATGCAACGGTTTCAAGTGTTACTGTCGGTACGGATGCGGTGGACGTAACGTCTAAGGCGCTTACAACGCCCGGCAGCTGGCAGGCTTTAAAGGGTGAAACCGACACTGCTACCGTTACGGCGGCAAACGACGCAATGACCGTAAATCTTGCTTCCGATTCAGCCGTTCGGCTTGTAAACGTTCCTGCAAAAGCAAATGCCGCATTCGTGGGCGTATACGAATTATCGTTCAACCTGAAAGTAGAGAACTATAATGCAAAAGACACGGAAAAGACTTTGCGTATCGGCTTCTCGCTCCGTACAAGCGCAGGCACGGGTAACGGTGATATTGTCAACAATGCCGCAACGATCAGAAAGACAGAAGAAAACGGCGTTTACAACATCAAACTTTTTGTTGAAGCGGCAACAGCCGATCAGCTTCTTCAGATTGAAATTGCAAACACCGGAGCGGCGAACACGGATAAGACGGTAGTGCTTTCGGATATAATGTATACGTTCTATCCCGAAGCGGCAAAGACTTTCGTAAACAGACTCGAAGTCAACCTGCCTGCTACGATGCCGGAAGCGATTTCTTACAACGTGGGCAGAATCAGCACCGACGGCGAAGCGACAAAAAAAGTGCCGCTCGGTCAATGGGGATACTATCAGGCGAATGGAAGCAGAAAGAAGGGCGCCAAAGCGTCGGGTAAGGGCTCCGGCAACGGTATGTCTATAACCTTCTCCGGGTATTTCGGAAAGAAGAATACAGAACGTCTTTACTATCGTCCTAACGTACCGGTAGGAAGCAATGTTACCGTTACATTTAACCTCTCCATGAGTATGGACGGTATAATAGCGGTCAGCCAGCCTTCGGGGGCAAGTTACAATATGAAAGCAAACGAACCGCAGACGATTACAATTACTTATACGGTTTCAAGTAGCAATTATATAAGACTCGATCTTACCATCAACGACGTTCAGAACTCCAATTTCCCCGAGGGCGGTAGTTGTACCATTGATATAACGGGCGTTACCTGTAAAATTTGATCTGCGCCGGTGTCGGTCCATACAATGGAGACCAAAGTTGCGGCAAAAGCGGCTACCTGTACCGAGGACGGCAATTTGGAATACTATCATTGCACCCATTTCTGTAAAGAAACGGAACGGAGTGAAGCGTAGTTCCGGCAAAGCCCGCCTGGCTCAAATAACGGGCTATAAGTCGATTAACTCAATATTTTTGCGGAAAGCGGGCGGGTGAAAACCGTCCGCTTTTCATATACGGAACATCGAAAAACCTTAAACGACGACGATTGCCGAAAAGCGGCTTGAAAATAAAAATCAAAAAATTTTTCAAAAAGGTATTGACAAAAAAGCGTTTTGCGTGTATCTTAAAAAATAAGGCAATAAAGTTAGGCTTCTCGAAAACGAGATAAAAAACGCGACAAAGGGAGACGATATGCGAAAAATAATCGTGGTTGAGGACAACGACGCGGACGCGAAGCAACTTCAAAGTTACATAAAGACGTTCGGGGAAGAAACGAAAGAGAGCTTTTCTGTTTCGAGATATTCCGACGCACAAACGTTTTTAAGCGAGTACGTTTCGGCGGACATAGTTTTTTTAGACATTGAAATGCCGGGCATAGACGGAATGACCGCGGCGAAAGAACTCAGGAAAAAGGACGGCGAGGTCACGATAGTTTTCGTTACGAACATGTCGCAAATGGCGATACAAGGCTATGCCGTGAGAGCGTTCGATTTTATTTTGAAGCCGCTTTCCTACAAAAATTTTGCGTTAAGATTTTCAAGGATTTTAAAAGTTTTACGCAAAGAGGAAGGCAAGGAAATATGGATAGCGAATAAGGACGGAAGAAAAAGGATAAAAACGACGGACATAAGATACGTCGAAATTATGCGCCACGTTCTTGTGTTTCATCTCGGAGACGAGGAAGTCAAAGCGACGGGGACGCTTTTATCGTTGCAAAAAGAGCTTGAAGGCGAGTGTTTTTCCATGTGCAACCGCTGTTATTTTGTCAACCTTGCGTTCGTTGCGGCGGTGCAGGGGCAGGTTTGCGTTCTCGACGGCGCGGAATTGCAGATATCGCGCGCCAAGCGCAAGACTTTTTTGAAAGACCTTAACGATTACGTCGCAATGACGGGAAGGAAGTAAAAATGACTTACGTCGGGTTTTATAAATTTTTATTCGTGATAGAAGTGCTTTGCGCGGAAACGATGTTTGCTTTTCGGCTGGCTAAGCGCAAGTATTTTTGGCTAAGGCTTCTTTTGGGCGCGCTTATTCTTTTGTCCTTTGCGGCGATACCCGTTCCGCTCAACAACTTTTTGACGTTGTCGGTGGAGTTTTGCCTGCTTTTCGCTTTGTCCGTGCCGATTATGCTTTTTTGTTACGACGAAAGCTTTTTCAGTCTGTTGTTTTGCGCGATAGCGGCGTATACTTGCCAACACTTTGCGTACGAAATGACGAACTTTGCTTTTTCCGTTGCGGAAAGGGGAGTAAGCCCGCTGCTCGGAATGTACGGCAGCGCGAAAATAGATTTTTCCAAAATAGACAAGACGACCGTTTTCGCGGCGATATCGTATACGCTTTGTTACGTGGCGGCGTACAGCCTCATATACGTTGCGTTCGCCAAGCGCATAAGAAGCGGCGCGGACATGAAGATAAAAAGCGTAGCTCTTTTTTCGCTCGTGGGCGCGGGGCTTATCGTCGACATATTTTTGAGCGCGTTCGTTACGTATTACCTTAAAGACGATTTTCTCGGTTCCGCCGTCAACAACGTTACGAACGCTTTGTGTTGCGTTTTGTTGCTTGCGTGCCAATTCGGGCAGTTTTCGACGAAGGAAGCGCGCAACGAGGTAGATTTTTTGCAAAGGCTTTACGCCCAGGAAAAGGACCAGTACCGCGTTTTGAAAGAGAACATGGAGATTATCAACATAAAGTGCCATGACATGCGGCACAGAATCCGCGATTTGACGCACGGCAAAAACCTTTCGGACGAAGAAGTGCGCGAAATCGAAAACTCAATCGCCATTTACGACAGCGCGGTGAGAACGGGAAACGAAGTTCTCGACGTTATTTTAACGGAAAAGGGTTTGCGTTGCAACGGTAAAGGAATAAAGCTGACGTGCGTTGCGGACGGCGGCGCGATAAGTTTTTTAAGCGAAGCCGACACCTATTCTCTGTTCGGAAATATTTTGGACAACGCGATAGACGCGGTGCTTAAAATCGACGACGAAGAAACCCGCACGATAGATTTGCAGATTGCGAAAAAGGGCAAATTTATTTCGGTCAGCGCGAAAAACCCGTACGTCGGAGAAGTAAGCTTTGCCGAAAACGGCTTGCCGATAACCGACAAAGCCGACAAAGATTATCACGGCTTCGGCGTAAAAAGCATAGCTTTTATCGTTAAAAAGTACGACGGTGAACTTTCCGTTTCGCTCGAGGACGGGGTGTTTAGCCTAAACATTCTTTTTATGCGCTGAAAGACAAAAAAAGAGCAGAATAAGAATTTAGCCTTACCGAATAAGTATCGGGTATTGACAAAAACGAAAATTTAATATATGCTTGCCTTGCAATTTTTTTGCGGAATCTTTTAAGCCGCAAGAACGTAAGGAGGCTAAAAATGAATGGAAGCAAACTAAACGATTTTTTGCTGAACAAGGCGAAAAACATTCCGTTCGGGATCATAAGCGGCAGTCTCGGGATAGTCGCTTTTTTTTCGACCATCGGACTTATCGTGGCGTACGCGATAAACGCAGGCATAGCAGCGCAGACTAACCGCGCGATAACGATTTTTTCGACGTGGTATCAGACGTTGCTGTTCTTTGCCGTGTTGATTTCGGTAATCGGCGGAATATTCGCGCTCGTTATGTACGTTTTGAAAAGGCGCGCTTTGATAGCCGCGCACGACCCGAAGTATTTTGACTTCATAGACGACGGCAAGGAATCGGAAACAGACTTAGACAAGGCGCAAACGGGGGTAAACGCATGAGTTACGTAAGAAAAAAGAGAAGCATATTCGCAACTTCCGTGTGGGTGATGCTCACGATATTTTTCACTCTCACGACGGCGTTTTTCGGCGTGGGAAGCAGCATTGCGGTAGACAACGCCGCGCCGATAAACAAAACGCTCGGCATAAACCCGTACGTTAAAGTTCAGACGGGACAGGGCATGGGCGAAAAAGCCGAAAGATTTTCTTCCGACTATATCGAAAGGAACGCCGACGGCACGCCTATTTACGAAACGGACGCGCAAGGCAACAAATCGACGATAAAAGAAAATTCGTCGATGCGTAAAAACTCCCAAGCCGTTTCCGAGCAAGTCGCGGTCGAAGGCACGGTGCTTTTGTGGAACAAGAGCGAGGCTTTGCCGTTTGCGAATACCGAAAAGATAAGCCTTTTCGGCATAGCGAGCGCGGAAGGAAAGTATGCGGTCAGCGGTTACGGCTCGGGCGAAGTTCACGCCACGCCGACGTATAATTCGCTTGCCAATGCCTTAAAGCAAAAGGGCTTTGACGTAAACGACAAGTTAGACCAAAGATACGCGTATTTTACCGACGAAAACGTCAAAAAAGGAAACTTTGCGTACGGTTTGCACGCCGGCAGATGGGTCGGTACTTACCCCGACGGAACAAACAAAAACTACCGCCCGGTATACTGCGTGAGAAGTGCCGTGGAACGAGATAAAATCGGTTGCGACCGAAACGCTCCCGACGTACAACAACGCGGTGTTCGTCGTATCGCGTAGAGCCGGCGAGGACCAGGATATTTTGGACAACGTGGAAAACGGTGAAACGGACGTCAACGGCGGAATGAACCACCTCGAACTCTCCAAAGACGAAGCCGAGGTTTTAAAAGAACTTGCCGCTTTAAAGCGCACGGGCGTCGTTAAAAAGATAGTTGTGCTTTTAAACACCGCAAACCCGCTTCAATTCGCCGAAATAACGAAAGACGAATATGCGATAGACGCTTGTCTTTGGTCGGGCATAGGCGGCACGGAAGCCCTTACGGCTGTTGCGGACGCGCTTTCGAACACCGGTTATATAGTATCCGGTCACGCGCCGGACGCGCTGCTCATGAACAACCACTTAACGCCGGCGGACGCGAACTTCGAGGACTTTACGTGGACTAACCCGAACGTAAAGGAAAAGCTCAAAGATTTGCCTTATCTCGACAACGAATATCAATTCTACTATCAGGCGCACAACCTCAAATATATGGTTTACCAAGAGGGTATCTACGTCGGATACAGATATTTTGAAACGCGTTACGAAGATTACGTTATGAACAGATTCTCGGCAGACGGCGCGAACGGCGCGTTCGACGGGAACAAGTGGAACTACAAAAACGAAGTGGCTTTTTCGTTCGGTTACGGGCTTAGCTACACGGAATTCGAACGCGAAAAACCCACCTTTAAGGAAGAGGGCGACAAATACGTCGTCACGATGAAGATAAAGAACGCAGGAAGCAAGTACTCCGGCAAGGACGTTTTGCAAGTTTACCTCAATAAGCCGTACACCGATTACGACAAAGAAAACGGCGTGGAAAAGGCGGGCGTAGAACTCGTAGGGTTTGCAAAAACGGGCGAACTCAAAGTAGGCGCGGACGGCGAAACGGTCACCGTTACGGTGGATAAGGAATCTTTACGCACGTACGATTCTTACGGCGCGAAAACTTACATACTCGAAAAAGGCGATTATTATCTTTCGGTAGGCACTTCCGCGCATGACGCGCTCAACAACGTGCTTGCGGCAAAGGGTTACACCCCCGCCAACACCGACGGCAGAATGGACGCCGCGGGCGACGCGGACATGACGTACAAAATAACCATTGCCGAGGACGACTTCGAAACGTATTCCAAAAACGAAAAGGGCGTCGAAATAACCAACAGATTCGACGA
>CAKQSU010000007.1 GCA_934273135.1 uncultured Clostridia bacterium | reverse complement strand
GAGTTTTTCTTTCGTTCACACAGCCTATGAGTTCGGCAAAGTCTACGACGCAGCCTTTTTTGGCAAGGCGCGCGGCGACGAGGTCGGGATTTTCGACTATGAGCTTGATATCGAGCATATTTTTATCCTCTTTGATTTGCTTTTTACTTATTATATACCAAAAATTCGCGCTTTGCAATTATTTTTAAGCCCGTTGACGGAATGACGACTTATTTTATTTGCCAAAAGGGGTAGAAGTGTGCTAAAATTACCGTTGAAAAAGTGGTGTATCATGAAAATATATAATACGTTGACTCGCCGCAAGGAAGATTTTGTTCCCATAAGCGGCAAAAAAGTAAACATGTACGCGTGCGGCATAACCGTTTCCGGCGAAGCGCATATAGGGCATGCGTACCAGGCACTCATTTACGATATAATTCGCAAGTTCTTGAAAAAAGAGGGTTACGACGTCACTTACGCGCGTAACTATACCGACGTTGACGACAAGATTATCGCAAAGTCCAAAGAAACGGGCATCCCCGCCGACCGCTATGCCGCAATGATGATTAAAAAAATCGACAAGGTTATGGCTCGGTTTGAAGTCGACGACCCCGATATCTGGCTTAAAGCCACCGAAAACATCGGCAACATTATAGACTTCGTGTCCGCGCTCATCGCAAACGGGCATGCTTATGCGACTAAGGACGGGAGCGTTTATTTTTCGGTCGAAAGCTTCCCGGCGTACGGTTGTCTGTCCAACCGCAAAACGGAGGACATGCTCGACGGCGTGAGAATAGAGAACGACGAACAAAAGCGTTCCGCGCTCGACTTTGCGCTGTGGAAAGCCGCAAAAGAGGGCGAAATCTCCTGGGATTCGCCGTGGGGCAAAGGCAGACCGGGCTGGCACATAGAGTGTTCTGCAATGAACAAAGCGGCGTTCGGCGACCAGATAGACATTCACGGCGGCGGAAGAGACCTTATCTTTCCGCACCACGAAAACGAAATCGCACAGAGCGAAGCTTTGACCGGCAAACGCTTCGTTAAGTATTGGATTCATAACGGACTTATAAAGGTGAACGGGCAGAAGATGTCCAAATCGCTCGGCAACTCGCTTTTGCTTGAAGACTTACTCGACAAGTACAGCGCGGAAGCCATCAAGTTTGCGCTTCTTTCCACTTCTTACCGCAACGATATAAACATAACGGACGACCTTTTCCCGTCCGCCGAAGCGCATATGACGGAGTTCTACCGCGTTATCGACGAGGTTGAAAAATCCTCTCTTACCGCCGAGGACTTTGACAGCGGCGTTGAAAAAGCTTTCGATTCCGCTATGGAGGACGACTTCAACACTTCCCTCGCACTTTCCCACGTTTACGGGTTCATCAAGCAAGCAAAGACTTATCTTTCGGAAAAGAGCGGCAAAGCCGTCACCGTAATCAACGATTTGAGAAGAGTTTATTCGCTTTTGGGGCTTTTCAAAGCTAATGCGCAAGAATACCTCAAAAAGTACGGCGTAAAAGAGCAAATTCCCGAAGAAATCCTTGCCCTTGCCGAAAAGATGCAGCAAGCCCGCTTAGTAAAAGACTATTCTACCGCCGACGCAATCCGCACGGAAATAGCCGAACGCGGTTATATCGTCAAGAATACCAAGGACGGGTATAGCGTTGATAAAAAGTGAAAGGCTTATAGCACGCCGCCTTGCCACTACGTGTTCGAGCGTCCCACAGTTACGTACATAGAGTACGCGCCTGCGCGCCGCTCTCGCCTGTTGTGTCAATCCGACGCACTCTAAGCCTTTACGGTCGGCAGAGATTACTTCTTTATCGAACGAAAAAGGGTGAAAGTCTTATAGCACGCCGCCTTGCCACTGCGTGCGCCGTCGCCCTCAGTTACGTACATAGAGTACGCGCCTGTCGG
The DNA here is from genome assembly GCA_934273135.1 of uncultured Clostridia bacterium. Taxonomy (GTDB): domain Bacteria; phylum Bacillota; class Clostridia; order Christensenellales; family Borkfalkiaceae; genus UBA4636. Next base: position 12,685 of record CAKQSU010000007.1, on the reverse strand, counting down.
TCGCCGTCACCAGCTGTGTCAATCCGACGCACTCTAAGCCTTTACGGTCGGCAGAGATTACTTCTTTATCGAACGAAAAAAGGTGAAAGTCTTATAGCACGCCGCCTTGCCACTGCCGGCAAGTTGAAAATTGCGGATACACGCAATATCCCCTCATCCACCGTCGCCGCGACGACGGTCCCCCTTCCCCACAAAGATTTTTTCAAAATCGGGGGAAGGTAGACGTAGGATAGCGGATACACATACAATATTTGAAAAAGCAAATATCGAATTTTGTAATCCTAATTACAAAATATTCTTTGGAGATAAACAATGAAAAAATTGACTGCTCAGCAATTGAGAGATATGTACAGAAACTTTTTTGTGTCCAAGGGGCATAAGATAATACCCTCGGCAAGCCTTATTCCGGAAAACGACCCGTCCGTTCTCTTTACGACCGCGGGAATGCATCCGCTCGTTCCGTACTTGCTCGGCGAAAAGCACCCGGCGGGTACGAGGCTGACGGACGTTCAAAAATGCGTTCGTACGGGAGATATAGACGAAGTAGGCGACCTTTCGCACCTTACGTTTTTCGAAATGCTCGGCAACTGGTCTTTGGGCGATTACTTCAACGAAGAAGCAATCACTTGGAGCTATGAATTTTTAACGGGCAAAGATTACCTCGACATTCCCGTAGAAAACCTTGCAGTTACCGTTTTCGCCGGCGACGACGACGCGCCGAGAGACGTTTCGAGCTTTGAAACATGGAAAAAGTGCGGAATCCCGGAAGAGAAAATTTTCTTCCTGCCCAAAAAGAACAACTGGTGGATTGCCGGTAAAACCGGACCTTGCGGACCGGACACGGAAATGTTCATCGACCGCGGACAAGAAAAGTGCAGCGAGCATTGCGACCCGTCCTGCGATTGCGGCAAATATCTTGAAATATGGAACAACGTCTTTATGCAGTACTATAAGCACGAGGACGGCTCTTACACCAAGCTTAAACAAAAGAACGTCGATACCGGTATGGGGTTAGAGAGAACGCTCTGCATTTTAAACGGCGTCGAAAGCGTTTACGACATCGAACTTTTCGACACGGCGAAAGCAAAAATCGAAGAACTTACGGGCAAAAAGTACGGCGAAAACGAGGAAGTGACAAAGGCTTACAGAATTATTCTCGACCACGTTCGCACTTCGACTTTCCTTATCGGCGACACGCGCGGAATAGCTCCGTCCAACGTCGACCAAGGGTACGTTTTGCGCCGCCTTATCCGCCGCGCCGTCCGCTTCGGCAGACAGATAGACTTGCCGACCGGATCTCTAAGCGAAATCGCCAAGTGCTATATCGAAAAATACAAACTTTCTTACCCGGAACTTAACGACAACGCCGAAAGGATAATCGACGAACTCAATAAAGAGGAAGAAAAATTCTCCAAAACGCTTGCCGACGGGCTTAAAGAATTCAATAAGGTAATATCTCACATTCAGGGCAACGTTTTCCCGGGCAAGACGGCTTTCCGCTTATACGATACTTTCGGCTTCCCGCTTGAAATAACCGCCGAGCTTGCGAGAGAAAAAGGCTTTACCGTTGACGAAGAGGGTTACAAAGCCGCCGACGAAGCGCACAGAGAAAAATCGTCCGTCGGCAGCGAACAAAAATTCAAGGGCGGACTTGCCGACACCAGCGAAGCAACCGCTCGTCTGCACACGGCAACGCACCTTATGCAAGCCGCGCTTAAAAAGGTTCTCGGTCCGTCCGTTTCGCAAAAAGGTTCGAACATCACGGTCGAAAGGCTCCGTTTCGACTTCAACTTCGACAGACCTATGACTAAGGAAGAAATCGCCGAGGTTGAAAAACTCGTCAACGAGGCTATCCAAGCCGACGTACCCGTGACGATGGAAGAAATGACCGTGGAAGAAGCAAAACATAGCGGCGCGGTCGGCGTGTTCGACTCAAAGTACGGCGATAAAGTCAAGGTTTACACTATGGGCGAATATTCCAAGGAAATCTGCGGCGGTCCGCACGCTCACCACACCGGCGAACTCGGCAAATTCCGTATCGTAAAGGAACAGTCGTCGTCCGCGGGGGTTAGGAGGATTAAGGCGGTACTCGAATAATTTTTAGGCTTGATAGCGGCACATATACGCGTGAGCAAGTTGAAAATTGAAAATGGAAAATTGAAAGATGAGGATAAAAAGATAAAAAATATATATTAAATTCGTCCTTAATTTTCAACTTTCAACTCTCAATTTTCAACTAAGCGAAGCGCCCTTGGCGCAAATATCGAGCGCACTTTATGTGCGCATATTAAAAGAAAGAGGTTATATATAATGAATAACGAAAAAGTTTATCTTAGCGAAGAAGGCTACAAAAAATTAGACGAAAAGTTGCGTCGTCTTATCAACGAAGAGCAACCCGCAGTCGTAAAAAGACTTGCCGAGGCGAGAGAACACGGCGACTTGTCCGAAAATGCGGAATACCATGCCGCAAAGGACGAACTTGCGAGGATTTCCGGCGAAATAGCCGAGATTCAAGCCGAACTCAAACTTGCGGTTATTTACTCCGCGGAAAAAACGGGCGCGGTTTCCATCGGCACAAAAGTTACCGTTAAAGACGAAAGCGGAGCCGAAGACGAATACGAGATAGTCGGCACTGCCGAAGCGGATATTTATTCCAACAAAATTTCCAACGAATCGGCTGTCGGCGCGGCTCTTATCGGCGCGAGAGCGGGCGAAACGGTTACGGTCCAAGCCCCCGGCGGACACTATACGCTTACGGTTATAAAGATTAACTGAAAATGAGGGGTAAGCTTATAACTTTCGAAGGGTGCGAGGGGTGCGGAAAGTCCACGCAACTTCGCCTTTTGAAAGATTACCTCGACCGTAAGGGGGTAGATTACGTTGCCGCGCGCGAACCGGGCGGCACGGATATTTCCGAGAGAATCCGCGCCATAATTCTCGACGGCAGTTTAAGCGGTATGTCCTATCGTACCGAGGCTTTGCTGTACGCCGCGGCGCGTTGCCAGATATTAAAAGAAGTCGTTAAGCCTGCTATAGACGCGGGGAAAACCGTTATACTCGACAGATATATAGACTCGTCCTTTGCCTATCAAGCTTACGCGAGGGGCTTAGGGTACGACTTTGTTGCGGCGGCGAACAGTTACGCCGTGGAAAACTTTATGCCCGACGTTACCGTGTTTTTAAACGTTCCGCCCGAAAATTCGTTCAGGCGAAAAGGCGGCGCGGACACGGGCGACAGACTCGAACAAGAGGGCATGGCTTTCCATAAAAAGGTGTACGAGGGGTATAGGGAACTTTTGAAAAAATTCCCGGAAAGGATTATCCCGTTCGCGGCGAAAGGCACCAAGACTGAAACGCATAACGATATAGTAAAATACCTTACGGGAAAAGGATTTATTTAACGCTTGAATTTTACAATGACAAGGGGCGGACATGAGAGAGCTTTTGAAAAAAACAGCCGCGTACAGGATAATCGCGAGCGACAAAAAAGAAAATACGCTTTCTCACGCGTACCTTATAACGAGCGCGGACGAAGATACGCTTTCGGACTATCTGACCGAACTTGCAAAGCTCATCGTCTGTAAGACCGAAGAGTATTGCGACGGTTGCAGAGATTGTAAGCTTATCGCTTCTCACGTTCACCCGGACGTTATGTTTTACCCTAAGGAAAAAAAGCTTTCGGTTGCGGACGCGGACGAAATAGTCGAAGAAAGCGTCGTAAAGCCCTTGGAACTTGACAAAAAGGTCTTTGTAATAAACAAGATAGAAGAACTCAATCAATACCAGAATAAGCTTTTAAAAACTATTGAAGAACCGCCGAAGAACGTAATTTTGTTGATAGGCGCGTCGCGCGAGGCGGCGGTGCTTCCGACAATCCGTTCGAGAGTAAAAACGGTCAATATTCCGCTGTTTACAAAAAAAGAGTTGCTCGATTACGGAAAAACCGCGTTCGACGATAAAGCCCGGCTCGAAGTCGCAGTCAATCTGTCGGGAGGAAAAGTCGGGGAGCTGAGGCGTTTCTACGCCGATGAAACGGCAATGGAATTGTATTCTTTGTGCGTTTCGCTTTTACATTCAATGCGTTCCGCAAGCGACGTTCTTTACTTTGCTGCAAAACTTGCTGACTATAAAATTGCAGACGTTATAAGCGTTTTAAAGGTTTTGCTCGGCAAAATCGGCAGAATAATCTGCGGCGAAGAAGAAAAGGATAATAAGATAAAAGAAGCCGCCGCGCTCTTTACCGCCGGGGCTGTCGTCGATATAGTCGGGCGACTCAACGAGCTGGAAAAATCAGTTAATTTCAACGGAAACAAAACGATGCTTATCGACGAAGTTTTGTTCGCCGTTATGGAGGGAAAACACAGATGGCAGAGATTATCGGTGTAAAATTCAGAAATTCGGGCAAAGTTTATTACTTTTCGCCCAAAAAAGAGATATTCAAAAAGAGCGAAGGCGTAGTCGTGGAGACGGCACGCGGGGTCGAATACGGGACTGTTTCCATACCGAACACCGACGTCGAGGACGACAAAATCGTTCAGCCTTTAAAATCGGTTATCCGCAAAGCTACGGAAAAGGATATCGAAAAGCATAACGCGCTTCTTGCAAAAATCCCCGAAACCAAGAAAGCCGCGGAGGAAAAAATAGCCGAAAGAAAGCTGAAAATGAAGCTAATCGACGCGGAATATACGTTCGACGGCTCAAAGGTAGTGTTTTACTTTACCGCGGCGGGAAGAGTGGATTTCAGAGAACTCGTTAAAGACCTTGCTTCGCTGTTCCATATAAGGATAGAATTAAGACAAGTCGGCATACGCGACGAAACGAGAATCTTAGGCGGAATCGCTCCGTGCGGGCGCGTGTGTTGTTGCGCGGGCTGTCTGCCGGATTTTAAAAAGGTTACCATAAAAATGGCTAAGGTTCAGGGGCTTTCTTTAAACCCCGGTAAGATAAGCGGACTTTGCGGGCGGCTTATGTGCTGTCTCGAATACGAAAACGACTATTATTCGGAAGCCTACAAAAAAATGCCCAAAATCGGCTCCACCGTTTCGACCCCGGACGGCAAAGGCATGGTTATCGGCAACAACATGCTCAAATTTATGGTGAAAGTAAAAATAGAGAACGGCGACGGAAGCCTTATGTACAAGGAATTTCCGCTTGCGGACGTCAAATTCAAACGCGGAAACGCGCCCGAGGACGTAAAACTCACCAAAGAAGAGCAAGAAGAATTAAAAAATCTTGAGTCCGATTAAAAAAAGTAGTGTAAACAATATACAAACGCAAAAATTTGTGATACAATATAAAAACAAAAACGGAGGTAGATAAAAATGGCTTACAAAATTACCGATGCTTGCATTTCTTGCGGCGCTTGCGCAGAAAACTGCCCTGTTTCCGCTATTTCCGCCGGTGACGACAAGTACGTTATCGATGCGGACGCTTGCATTTCTTGCGGCGCTTGCGCAGAAAACTGCCCTGTCGGCGCGCCTGTGGAAGAATAATCACAAAAACGCACCAAAACTTGCGCGCCGCTTTTTAAGCGGCGCGTCGGCTTTTACGGAGGAAGTCAATGTGTAAAGTTCGGCTTTTACCGGGCGAAAAGATTGAAAGTCTTATGCTCGGCGATTTAAAAATCATTCAAAACGACAATCTTTATAAGTTTACTTCCGATTCCGTTCTTCTCTCGCGCTTCGCTCCCGCGGGCAAAAAAAGAGTGCTTGACTTATGCTCGGGCAGCGGAATAGTCGGGTTGCATTATTACGGCGTAAATCTTTCTTCGCCGCCGACTTCCGTTTGTTTGTGCGAAATTCAACCGTCGCTTGCGGAAATGAGCGAAAAAAGCGTTGAGTTGAACGAGCTTGAAAGCGTTTTCGAAGTGCAGAATATCCCTTTGCAACAATTCAAAGGTCGCGATTTCGACCTGGTTTTGTGCAACCCACCGTATAAAAAAGCGGGTTCGGGCTTTTTCCCCGCGGACGAACATATCTCCACTTGCCGAGCGGAACTCAAAGTTACACTCGAAGAAATCATAGATTCGGCATATCGCGCGCTGGATATCGGCGGCAGTTTTTGCATTTGTCACAAAACCGAGCGGGCGGCGGAACTCATATTCGAAGCCGAAAAACGCGGTTTTTGCTCGGCTCGGCTTACCCCCGTTTGCGCAAAGGCGGGCGAACAGCCGTACCTCGTGCTTGCGGAATTTTTAAAAGGCAAAAAAACTCCGTTTCGCTTGACTCTCCCCGTGGTCAACGAGTCGAAGAATTTTAGCGGAGTATAACTCTCCACCCATCGACCTTCCCCCGATTTTGTAAAAATCTTTGTGGGGAAGGGGGACCGCCGTCGCGTCGGCGGTGGATGAGGGGATAATGAGAAAATTAAAAGTTGAAAGGTAAAAGTTGAAAGTAGTTATCGGTTATTTTTCAACTTTTAATCGTCCTTAATTTTCAACTTTCAATTTTCAATTTTCAACTTACCCTCGGGCGAAGGTCGATGAAAGGTTCGGGAAACGATGAAAATTCATATAATTCATATATAATATATTACGTAGGCGTTTTATGGAAAAAGATTTAACCGTAGGAAAACCCTCGTCGGTACTGTGGAAGTTCTGCTTACCGATGTTCGGCAGCATAATTTTTCAACAACTTTACAACATTGCGGACAGCTTCGTTGCGGGCAAGTTTATAGGCGACCTCGCGCTTGCAGCCGTCGGCAACAGTTATGAAATAACACTTATCTTTATAGCTTTCGCGTTCGGTATGAACATCGGTTGCTCGGTAATCGTGGCAATGCTGTTCGGCGCGGGCAAACATAGAGATATGAAGACCGCCGTCTATACGACGTTTATCGCAAGCATTGTTCTTTGCGGCGTGCTTATGGCGGTGGGCATTATCTTTTGCGACGGATTACTTAAGCTAATCAACACGGACGAATCTATCTTTGCCGACTCCGCGCTGTATCTCGATATTTACATTTACGGCTTGCCGTTCGTGTTCCTTTATAACGTCGCGACGGGTATCTTCTCCGCGCTCGGCGATTCGAAAACGCCGTTCATATTCCTCGCTTGCTCGTCGATTTCAAACGTAGCGGTGGATATCTTGTTTGTAACTGCTTTTAAAATGGGAGTTGCGGGCGTTGCGTGGGCAACGTTTTTGTGCCAGGGCATAAGCTGCGTTCTGTCGCTTGTCGTTGTGGTGTCAAGGCTTAAAAAGATAAAAACCGAAGAAAAAACGATAATTTTTTCGTGGGAAATGCTCGGGCGCATATCCAAAGTCGCCGTGCCGAGTATTCTCCAACAAAGCTTTATTTCTGTCGGCAACATAGTAATTCAAGGCGTAATCAACAGTTACGGCGCGGCTGTCACCGCGGGTTATTCCGCAGCGGTAAAGCTCAATAATATGGTTACAACGTCGCTAACGACCCTCGGCAACGGCATTTCCAACTTCACGGCGCAAAATCTCGGCGCGGCAAAGTATGAGCGAATAAAACAAGGCTTTAAAGCGGGGCTTAAACTCGTGTGGATAATCTGTTTGCCTGTCGTTGCGTTGTACGTAATAGCTTCTAACCCGCTAATCAACATATTCCTCGAAAGCTCTTCCGGCACGGCAATGGATACGGGCGTAATGTTTTTGCGCATAGTTTCTCCGTTCTACTTCGTGCTTTCCTTAAAGCTCGTCGCGGACGGCGTTCTGCGCGGCTCGGGGCTTATGACTAAGTTCGTTATAGCAACTTTCACGGACCTCATATTGCGTGTAATCTGCGCGTTTATCTTCTCCTCTTTATGGGGCGTAATCGGTATCTGGCTTTCGTGGCCGGTCGGCTGGGTTATCGCTACCGTTCTTTCCGTCATATTCTACAAAACAACAAAGTACGGCAGCTTTGAAACGACCGTTTAATCGGGAATTTTGCGTTTAAAAGAGAAGAAAGAAAAATGAAATGGTTAGATGAAGTAAGAGTTATAACGGACAAATACGAAGAGTACGGCGTGAAGAAAGGTGACGTCGGCACTATTATTTTCGCTTGGATACGAGATTATAAGTACGAAGTCGTGTTTTCGGACGAAACGGGTTGGGACTACGCCGAAATCATGATTGACGTATGGGACTTGGAGTTTGTGCGAGGTCCGGGTATGACGGACGAGGATATACTCGAAGATTTACCCGGGCATGACCCGAACTGGTGGTGCAAAGTAGAAAATGGGTATATTCTTAACTTGAAAGGCGAAAGAAAAAACAAAATCCCGTATGACTATAAGTCGTAGTTTTCGCCCGACGGGCGGAAAAAGTTGAAAATTGAAAATGGAAAATTGAAAGTTGCGAAAATTATATTCAATAAATAAATAAAACGCCGTCCACAATTTTCAACTTTCAACTCTCAACTTTCAATTAAAAAAAGCTTTTCGCACGCTTAAAAAGCTTGTGAAAAGCTTTTTTCCTATTAGCTTGACAAACGCCTTTACACGTGGTATACTAAGCTTGGCAAGCTTAAAAATTAAGTTTGAACGTCGAAAAGCGAGATTAAGAAAATGATAAGAGTTGCCGTTGTAGACGACGAAAAGGTATGCACCGATACTTTGACGGAGTATCTTAAGCATTACGAAAAGCAAACGGGCGAAAAAATAGCCGTGTCCGCGTTTAATCAAAGCATAGATTTTGTCAGCGACTACCGCCCCGAATACGATGTCATATTTTTGGATATCGAAATGCCGCTTTTAAACGGGCTTCAATCGGCAAAAAAAATACGCGCGATGGACGACGTTGTGTGTATAGTTTTTGTCACGAACATGGCGCAGTACGCCATAAAAGGATATGAAGTTCAAGCGTTCGACTTTGTCGTTAAGCCGATAAAGTACGAAGCTTTCAGGCTGAAAATGAAAAAAATCGTTGACCTTGTCAAAGAAAAGGAAACGGAAGAAGTAGTCATCAACAGCGCGGGGACCATTATGCGAATTAAGCTCAAAGACGTCTTGTACGTCGAGGTAATGGGGCATTCGCTCGTTTACCATATGGCGGACGGCAAAGAGTACACTTGCCCGGGGCAGCTTTCAAGCACGGAAGAACAGCTCAAAAAGCACAATTTTTCGCGTTGCAACAACTGTTACCTCGTCAATCTTCGCCGCGTTACTTCCATAACCGCAACAGACGTTGTTGTCGGCGACGTTCCCGTTCAGATTTCGAGGCGAAGAAAAAAAGATTTTATGACCGACTTGACGGACTTTTTGGGCGGAGGTTTCACCCGTGGGATTTCTTAACGAAGCCGTACGGCAGTTTTTCATATTTTTTGCGCATTATCCCGTGCAAATGCTGATTGCCGAGTGCATGTTCTGCTTTTTCACGCCTAAGCGCAAAATGTTTTATTTAAGGCTTATTCCTTTGTCCGTTCTTCTTTGCGCCTTGCCGTACTTTTTTCCGTACTACGGAAAATTTTGGATGGTAGGCAATTGGTTTACGTTCAGTTTTTTGTTTTATTTTGTCGCTTCTATGGCGATAATATGGTTTTCGTTTGAAATAACGTGGCAACAAACGCTGTTTTTCGGTTCTTCGGCGTATCTTATGCAACACCTCGTGGACGACGTATACCGCGGAGTGACGGTGTTTTTTTCGATAGACACGTCAACAAACGCGCCCGACTATCCGCGCCGCATAATCAATTTTTTCGCGCTTGTCGCCGTGTACGTTATCCTTTACTTTGTTTTCGTAAAAAGGGTAAAAGAAAACAGAAACATGAAGCTCGACAACCGAGTGATACTCTTTTTTGCCGTCGCAACCGTTTTAATCGTTTACGTTCTGAGCATGTGGATTTACTTTAAAGGCTACAACGAAACGCATAAAATTTACGACGCCATCTGCTGCTCGCTTTTGCTTCTCGTGCTTTCCGGCGTGTTCGAGCGGAGCAAGATTCAGGAAGAAACGGATACCGTAAAAAGACTTTTGAAAACGGACGAAAAAAATTCCGAAATCACAAAGAAAAACATAGAGCTTATCAACTTAAAGTGCCACGACTTAAAACACCAGATATCGTCTTTAAAAGACCTCGGCGGCGAAGCTTTGCAAAAGAGCATTGCGGAAGCCGAAAAAGCCGTTTCCATTTACGATTCGTCCGTTAAAACGGGCAATAAAACGCTCGATATCATTCTTACCGACAAACGCTTTTTGTGCGACGGAAAAGGCATAACTCTTTCTTGCATAGCCGACGGTTCGGCTTTCGATTTTATGGAAGAGACGGATATGTTCTCGCTTTTCGGCAACGCGATTGACAACGCCATAGAGGCGGTGGAAAAGATAGAAAACCCCGATATGCGTGTGATTACGTTAAAAGTCGAAAAAAAAGCGGGTGTTTCTTCGCTTCACGTCGACAACTATTGCGCGGTCGTTCCCGAATTTGAAGGCGGACTTCCTAAGACCACTAAAAACGACGAGCGGTTCCACGGTTACGGTGTGAAGAGCATGAAGTATCTGACGGAAAAGTACGGCGGAACTATGTCCGTTTTCGTCAAAAACGGATATTTTAATCTGAATATTATCTTTCCGAAAAGTTGAAAGCTGAAAATTGCGGACGAAATATGCGCGCGTTGCGCGCTCGATATTTGCGCCGAGGGCGCAATCGATATGCCGCTTTTCAAGCGGTCGATATTTGCCGTAAACGGCAATCGATATTCGCACATAAAGTGCGAGCGAAAGCGGATTAAAAATATTCTATATATCGTCCTTTATTTTAACTAAATTTCAGTCCTGGGCGGTAAAAAACGAAAATTTTTACCACTTAGGATTTTTTTTGTACCACTTAGGAATTTTTTGAAATTTTTCGGGGATAATATGATATAATCAAGTCGCTCGAAAGGAAGGGGAACTTTAAGGGTAATCCTTAACGAAAATTTATCCTTTCGGGCAACCGCAAAACTTAGCTTTCTCATTTCTCTTTTTCTCCTTTTTAAACCCGCGGGCAGGGTCGATTCCGACTTGTCCGCGGGGCTTTTTTTGTTCACCTTTTATATTTGTCCAATCAATCGGACGACACAAAAAACCCGACGGGGATTATCTTCGTCGGGTTTTCCTTTAAGAAAATATAGAAAAAAAATCTGTTTTTAAAGGTCTATCGTTTCAAAATTTTTCTTTGCTGCGTTAAGGCTTAAAAGAGTAGCAAAAGCGAGGACGAGCAAGCCTATAACGCAAGGGACAACGGAGGGGAAAAGCGAATAGTCGTTCAAACTTTCAAGCCCCGGGATATGGTGAAGCGTTTCGCCCGAAAAGACGAGTATAAACGCGACTATGCAGAAAATTATAAACGGCTTGCCTATCTTGTACGCGGTTTTAAAGAACCCGCCCAAGAAAAGAATATTGAACGCGGCGAATATGAGCGCGTAAAAGCCGAGCGCGGTCAGGTTTGTTGACATAAGCGCGGCGGTAAAAACTTCGGGCGCGGCGGCGCATAAAACGCGCTTCACGGGGATAAACGCCGCAATCAAAAGTAGGGCTATAACTTCGTTAATCACGCAAAACAGGTATTTTGCCGTTACCGCGTCCGTCTTTTTTACGGGCAGAAGAACGGTGAAAACCACGTCGTTTTCTTCTCTCGTTTTTTGGAAAGTGTAAAAAAGCCCGAGGCCGACGAAAAACGCTCCGACAAGTGGCGGGTAGTTGGGGATAAACGACATAAGCGTGAACGCAAGGAAAACATAAGTTAAGGGAGATGCGGAAAGCGTAAATTCTTTTCTTAAAAGCTTAGTCATAAATTTTCTCCTTTTCGAGGTGAATCATGATATCGCGAACGCCGGGGCGCAAAACTTCCCGGTCGCAAAAATCCTTTTCTTCGTCGGCTCTAATTAAGCCCGTCGCGCCGTCCTTGTCCGAACAAACGCCGATAAAGCGCGACTTGTCGTCGGTGTCTTTAAGTCTGACAAGGCGGTAGGAATCGACGAATTCTTGATATGTCGAGTTTGCGATGATTTTGCCTTTCTTTATATATATTATGCGATTAGCGCACGCGTCGAGGTCCTCGGTGACGTGAGTTGAAAAAAGTATCGTTACTCCGCGCTTTGCGAGGCTTAAAAAAATTTCGGTCAGTTCCTCGCGGGAAACGGGGTCGAGTCCGCTCGTCGGCTCGTCGAGGATTAAGAGCTTTGCGCCGTGAGAAAGGGCGAGAGTGAGGGAAAATTTGACCTTCATTCCTTCCGAGAGTTCCCTTATCCGTTTTTCTTTGTCGAGCGAAAATTCTTTAAGATAGCTTTCGCAAAGTTCGTCGTTCCATTCGGGGTAGAAGGTCTTGGTGACGGCGATAACGTCCTTTATCTTTTTCCTTACGTAATAGCTCGTGCCGCCGACGGCATAACCGATGTTTTGCTTTATCTCTTCTTCGCTCGTCTTTAAGTCCTTGCCGAAAAACTTGATTTTTCCGTCCGAACTTATAAGGTTCAAAAGCGATTTTATGGTCGTGGTTTTGCCCGCGCCGTTTCTCCCGATAAAGCCCGTGATAACGCCTTCTTCAAGCGAAAACGAGAGCGGGCCGAGAGAAAACGCAGGGTAGGTTTTCGTTAGGTTTTCTACTTCTAAAACTTTCATTTTTTTATTTTTTGTACTCCTTGTCGAATTTCTCTTTCAGCGCAAAATACTGTTCGCTTATCATGTCGCTTACCGTCTTTTCGTCCCACTTTAAGTAGCCCGTAACGATCATCGTGGCGATACCGTGAACGAAAATCCAT
>CAKQSU010000006.1 GCA_934273135.1 uncultured Clostridia bacterium | reverse complement strand
ACTTAACCCGCCCTTGTTGACTTTTGTCCGCGGCATGGTAGAATGATTGCGCAAGGGATAAAGAAGCGTTTCCTTTGCTAAAAAACTTTCATTCAGGAGGATAAAATGAAAAAACGTTTCGGAAAAAGAAAGCTTTTGACGGCGGTTATCGCAATGCTTATGGCTTTGATGATGACTTTTGCCGGTTGCGCTACCGGTCCTGCAGGACCTAAAGGCGACAAGGGCGACCAAGGTATTCAAGGTCCTGCCGGACCTAAAGGCGACAAAGGCGACAAGGGCGACTCCGGCAAAAACGAAGACACCTGGACGCCGTCGGGTGATATTACCGAAAGTAATATCAAGGCAACAGGCACCGTTTCGGGTACTCCGGGCGCAAACGGCAAGTACTATGCCGATTACGCTACGCATCAGGATGCGCACGAGGCGGCAAGGGATTTGAATATTCGCATAGCGGAAGAAGGCTTTGTTCTTTTAAAGAACGAAAACAATGCTCTTCCTCTTTCTGCAACGGAGAGAAGAGTCAGTACGTTCGGATATCGTTCAACAAACCTGCTTCTCGGCGGTGGCGGTTCCGGCTCCGGTACACCCGGCTCGGCGACCGACAGTTACTATAAAGTCGATGCTTCCACGTTACAAAGCTCTCTCGAAGGGGCGGGTTTTAAGCTCAACAAGAAGACTTTAAACTTGTATAAGTCTCTTCCCTCTTCTTTAACGACCGAAATAGACCCCGACCGTTACATTTCTAATTCTGTAATTTCTACTTACGGTGCTTACGGAGACGCTGCGATAGTTGTAATCGGGCGTTCCGGTTCAGAAGGCTCCGACCTTGCTTTGGAGAACGTAGCGGGACATTCCGACCCGACGGAGCATGAATTGCAGCTTACGGATAACGAAGTAAAAACGATTAAACACGTTAAAAAATATTTTAATAAGGTAATCGTGCTTGTAAACTCTTCTTCTCCGATGCAATTCGATGATTTGAACGCGCCTAAGACTGCCGACAACCTCGGCGTAGACGCAATCGTTCACATCGGTCAAACCGGTAACGACGGTATCGACGCAATCGGTAGAATTCTTACCGGTGAAGTTAATCCGTCCGGCAGAACGGTCGATACATGGGCAAGCGATTTCAAGAAAAACCCCACGACTTCTAACTTCAGCTCTAACATACACAATGGCGTTGATAACGATTTGTACCTTAAAGACGGTACGAGATTGACTTACAGCAGCGTTGAATATCGTGAAGATATTTACGTGGGATATCGTTATTATGAAACCGTACATGACGATATGAACGCGGAAAAAGCCGGTAGCGGCGACGAATGGTATGAAAAGAACGTAGAATTCCCGTTCGGTTATGGCCTTTCTTACACTGAATTCGAATGGCAGCTCGACAACGTAAAAGCAAACGACGTTATCTCCGCGGCAAACCAGACCGTGACCATGCGCATAAGGGTCAAAAACATAGGCAACTACGCGGGTAAGGACGTTGTGGAAATTTATGCGCATACGCCTTACGAACAGTTCGGCATCGAAAAAGCTTCGCAAGTTCTCGTCGGTTTTGCCAAGACCAAACTTTTACAGCCCGGCGAAAGCGATATCGTAACCGTTCAGTTCGTCGCGCAGGATATGGCTTCGTTCGACTACGCCGACGCTAACGACAACGGTTTTAAGGGATATGAACTGGAAAAAGGCGATTACATCATTTCCGCAAGACGCGATTCCAACACACCCGTTTTAGAAGTGACTCGTACCGTTGCGAAGGATATCAAGTGCGAAACCGACTACACCACGGGCGAAAAGATTGAAGCTATTCTCAGCGCAACCGAAGGCGTATGGGCTAATTACAATACTGTAAACGATTCGCTTAAGAATAATCTTTTGAGCCGTACCGATATAACAAGCGGCAACATACCTGCCGTTTCTACCAAAGAAGACAGAACCATAAGCCAGGCTGTTTACGATTACTTAGAATTTCAGGCTCACGATAAGGACAAAGGTTTGTCTTGTGAGGATAAAGAAAGCGACCCCTGGTACGTTGCTAAAAACGGAATACCCGCGGGTTGGACTCAGGCGGATTCTCACACTGCGAACAATGCCGATATAACATTAAAACTTAGCGACCTTTCCGGTGTTTCTTACACAGATTATACTATCAATAACGGAAAAGTTGCCGTCGGCGATACCGCAGGCGATAAATTGTGGGAAAAATATATCAACCAGTTCACTTGGGAAGAACTTTGCATGCTTATCGAAGGCGGCAAACTGAAAGACAACATGATGAACTCGGAACTTAAGAAGTTCGGCGTAGGTAACTTCTTACAGCAAGACGGTCCGCAACAGCTTAAAGGCAACACTAACCTCGGAACGGTTCCGACAGGGGCGCGCGGCGCGTATTACGTAGGTAATGTAATCATTGCTTCTACCTGGAACGAAGACCTTGTGGAAGAGCAGGGTCGTATGTACGGAAACGACAGTATTTTTCTCGGAGTTTCCGGTGTTTACGCTCCTTCTATGAACACGCACAGAAGTCCTTTCTCCGGTAGAAACTTTGAATATTATTCGGAAGACGGCGTGCTTGCGGGTAAGATTGCTGCAGCTCATGTAAGAGGCGTAGTATCTAAAGGCGCGATTGTTTTCATCAAGCACTTGTTCTTAAACGACCAGGAATACGACAGGTCTATTCAGGGCGGCGTTTGCACCTATGTAACCGAACAAGCGGCAAGAGAAATTTACTTAAAGCCTTTCGAATTAGCCATTAAAGAAGGACATGCGAACGGTATAATGTGCGCTTTCAACCGTATCGGTAATGTACCTGCGGCAAACAACACGGCGTTATTCACGAAGGTTCTCCGCGGTGAGTTCGGGTTCAGAGGTTACACGATGACCGACGCGTGGACGGACGGCGTTTACATTCACCATGACGCTTTCCTTCGTGCCGGTACGGACGCGGCGTTGCGTTGGATGACGCCGAACAATATGGAAAAGGGCGAATGGAAAGACGGAATGGTCTACGTCAGTGCGGACGGCAAGAAGGAAGCCAATACGGTTGCTTCTCCGACTCAGTGGGCAATGGTTCGTCGCGCGGCACAGCATATTTTGTATTCGTTTGCAAATAGCAACGATATAAAGAACGGCGTTTCCGATACCACGACCATTAACCTTAACCTTGCAACAGGCATTACCGGTATCGATTTATCGATATTCAAAGAGGCGATAGGAACAACCGATATTTCGAACATAACGTTTACGGACGCGAAGTTTGACAGCGAAAATCCGAGCGCAATGCCCAAAGGATTGGCTTTATCCGCAAACGGCGTTCTTACCGGCAACACTTCTTCTCTTTCCGTCGGAGAAAACACGGTATACTTAACTTATAAATACGACGGATTCGACGCGGTTAAAAAAGCCGTTATCAACATCACCGTCGTTGAACAGGCAGAAATCGAAGTCAACGGAAAACTTTCCGTCGGACAGGCTTGCGACGCTACTATTTCGAGTATACGCTATGCCGTAGGTCAGCCGATGTCGGCTTCGATAAGAGGACTTGCGCATGGTGAAAACGAAACTTACGGCGTTGCGAACGGTACGATTGAAACCGTTAAGTATTCTCTTGCCGCAGGCAGCATGATGCCCGCAGGTTTAACTCTTAATGCAGACGGCACTATTACAGGTACACCGACGAAGGCGGGTTCTTATGACATTATCGTCAGAATAACTTCCGAAGGCGTTGTACACGGCGCAAAGTTCTCCGGTACGGAAAAAGCAACTCAGAGTAATTTCTTCAAGTTTACGCTTAACGTCGGCGCCGCAAACGAAAACGGCAGCGTTGAATTCAAGGGTGAAGTCGTAGATAACGTTTCCGTAGTATTGTCTCGTACTCTTAACGGTATGGAAAGAGAATATGCGTTCGTTGTCAATACCGAACTTTTGAAAGACGAAAAGGCTCAGAACAGAGATTTTGTTATCGGCGTGGCAAGAACGGTTCGTACGCCCGTTAACACGAGGAGAGACTTTGTTGCGTTCCTTACGCTTAAGGCGGACGGTACTTTCGAAATCGAAAACGCAAAAGTTGCGCTTATTTCCGGTTCCGATATAGAAAAGATTGTCGGAACGTGGAAGATCGAAGGTGCTGCTCTTACGTTGACTCCGAAAGCCGGCGAAAGCTATAAGGGCAGCGTCAGAGTGGTCGAAGGAGCGTATACCGTTCCTTCCGATAAACAATAAGGTTATTCAATAGGATTAGCTCACAAGCCGATGAACTAATCGTACAGTTGAATCTTTATCCGGATTAGCCTCTGGTGGCGGCATCGGAGGCTAATTCATTTTTTAAATTATATCAGGAGTATAAACAATGAAATCAAGGTTGTTGAATAAAAACAAAGTTAGTTTTCTGCTTGCGGTAGTCTTGGCTCTTTTGATATCGTTGACGGGGTGTAGCACGCAGAAAAACGCAACTGTCGGCAGTATTTCTATAAAAGAATTGCCGTCAAAAATCGAATATGTGGTCGGCGATACTTTTTCTCCCGACGGCGGTATTATTGAGATTAAATACTCCGACGGTAAGACTAAGACGCTTTCTTTTAACGATGAAGGCGTTAAATTATCTCAGCCCGACATGAGTACTGCCGGAAAAAAGACGATAACCGTGACGTATGAAACAAAAACCGCAGAATTTGAAATAAATGTTTCCATAAAAACGCAGGTTGCGAGCATTTCCGTAAAAACAATGCCTACGAAATTGCAGTATCTCGTCGGGCAAAGCCTTGTGCCTTCCGGCGGCGTGCTTAGCGTTGAGTATGAGGACGGAACGAAAGGAGAAGTATCTTTTACGGCGGAAGGCGTTAGCTTCAGCGATATTTCGTCGGCTACCGCCGGTGAAGTCGTCGTTACGGTAACTTACGGCGGGAGAACCGCTACGTTTGTTGTGACAACGGTCGATGTAGGAGAGCAAAAACCCGTAGGAAAAATCAGCATAAAATCGAAACCGACTAAAACAGATTATATCGCCGGCGACGTGTTCGACCCGACGGGCGGTGTTCTCGAAGTAACATATAAAGACAAGACGAAAGAAGACGTTCCTTTCGACGATATCAGAGTAACGATTCCCGCCATAGATATGGGCGACGAAACAATGACGGAATCGGTATCTAAGACTGCCACCGTTATTTTTAACGGAAAGAAAGCCACTTTCTCAATAGGCATTTCCGCAATCGGCGGTGTAGTTACGTTCGAGTCTAATTGCGAAGACGTATCCTCTTTCTCTGTCAAAGTCGCAAAGGGTACTTCCGTCGCTATACCTACCGAGCCTTCGAGAAGCGGATATACCTTCTATAAATGGTATGAAGACAAAAATTGTACTATAGAGTATGAATTCGGCGATGAAGTTATAGATAAAAACAAGACGATTTACGCCCAATGGAAGAAAAACGGAGAGACCTATTACAACGTCACTTTCTCGTATAACTACTACGGCGTAAAGAAGAATTCTTTTACTCAGATTGTCGAAAAAGGAAAAACCGCGCGCCCGATAGCGGCGCCGAACAGGGCTGAATTTAAGTTTGAAGGTTGGTATACAAATGCCTCTCTTACTACCGAATATGACGCATCTTCCGCTATCGGCGAGGATATGACTATCTGTGCGAAATGGAGCAAGACGAAAACGGGTTCTTCCGTATATGTCTTTGAAGCCGAAAATACAAATCTTATAGGAAAAGTCGGACCCGGCTATTCCGGCGAAGCAAATGACGGCAATATGGTTGTCGTAAAGGATAATCTTGACGCAAGCGGGGATAAAGCTGTTTCTTATCTTTATAGGAATGGTCTTGAATTAGAATTCTATCTTGCGAGCAGTGAAGCGACGAGCGCAAAATTAAAAGTTCGTATGGCGGCGGAACTCGGTTATAAAGGCGGTAAAGAAATTACCTTTACACAAGAAAACTACAAAATTACGGTTAACGATGTTGTTATCGATTACTCCGTTACTCTTACCGTTGACCAGAAATTCATAGACGTAGATTTGGGCATGGTTAATCTGGCGGAAGGCGCGAACATTATTAAATTGATTACTAATAATTCAGACCCGACGATAGACGGCACTTACGAAGCGTACGCGCCGATGATCGACTGCATAAAAATAGAAACCCCTGCCGTTTTAACGTGGGACGATAATTACGGCTTGCCTAAAAAATATTAAGGAGAGCGCGCCATGAACGTATTCTCAAAAATATTCGTTAAGAAGAGTTCGCGCGTGTGGTTTATCGTAACCGCGGCGGTACTTGCGCTCTTTCTCGTCGTAAACATCGTATGCCTTACCGTTTTAAGCACCGTGCTTGACAGCGTACTCGGCGGCAAGCGCGCGTTGACGGCGAGCGGCGTGGAAGCCGTTTACGAATCCGATTATTCCTCCAAACAAGAGGCTTTCGAAAAGGCTAACGAATTCAACGAAAAAATTTGCGAAGAGGGTTTTGTTCTTTTAAAAAACGAAAACTCCGCTTTGCCTATCTATACGACTGAAACGGAAGGCTCTTTAAAAGCGCAGAAAAAGCCTAAGGTAAGCGTTTTCGGTAAAAATTCGGTCAATATAGCTCTCGGCGGCTCGGGTTCGGGCGGCGGAAGCGGCGGCGACGAAGCAAAAAGCCTTTACGACAGCCTTTCGGCGGCGGGCTACGAATTAAACCCCGAACTTGAAAGATTTTATAAAGACAACGCCAAGTCTGGTAGCAAACGCCCGGCAAAACCGGACGGCTCCAACCTTGACGACGGCAAAACCGTTTCCATTCCGACTTACGAAACGCCGCAAAGCAGTTATACGGAAAACGTAAAATCTTCGTATTCCGTATATAACGACGCAGCGATAGTCGTGTTTACGAGAATGGGCGGCGAGGGCTTCGATTTGCCGAGAACGATGTCGGGCGATAACGAATCGCATTATCTCGAACTCGACGCAAACGAAAAGGCACTTCTTAAAGAAGTTTGCTCGAAAGATTTTAAAAAGGTTATAGTGCTTCTCAACGTAGGCACTTCTATGGAACTCGGTTTCCTTTCCGACTCCGAATACGGCGGAAAAATAGACGCGTGCCTTTGGATTGGCTTCCCGGGCAATACCGGAATAATGGCTTTAGGCAGAATTCTGAACGGCAACGTTAACCCGTCCGGCAGAACGACCGATACTTACGCAGTTGACTTTACCAAGGACCCGACGTGGCAAAACTTCGGCGACAATCGCGCTGCGGACGGCAATCGGTACGTTTTAAACGGCAATGCGCAAAACTATTACTACGTCGATTACGAAGAGGGCGTATACTCGGGCTATCGTTATTACGAAACGCGCGGCGTATACGAAAAAGCTTTCGGACAGACCGACTGGTATGAACAAAACGTTATTTATCCTTTCGGTTACGGACTAAGCTATTCCGAATTCACATGGGAAATAGAGGACGCTTCCGAGATAGAAAACGTCGATATTTCTTCCGACGAAATCGGTACTAAGTACACGATAAAGGTAAAAGTCACTAACACTTCTTCCGTAGCGGGGCGCGACGTCGTGGAACTTTACGGACATGCGCCCGTGGACGAATGGGACCTTATCGAAAAACCGCATAAAGTTCTGCTCGATTTTGCAAAAACGGGCGTTATCCCCGCCGGCGGAAGCGAAATCGTTACGCTTACGTTCGACCCCTATTATCTTGCTTCGTACGACGCCACCGACGCAAACTATAACAGCGACGGCAAAGGCGGTTACGAGCTTGAAAGCGTTATAGGGCAGGACGAACTCGGCGCGGATTACATGCTTTACGTTGCCAAAAACGCTCACGAATCGGCGTTTGAGATAGGATTTAACGTAGAAGAAACAATTTCTTACGGAAAGGACCCCGTAACGGGATATTCGGTGGAAAACAGGTTTACGAATAACGAAAACGGGCTTTTGGACTCCGCGTTCGGGCTTACCGTAATGACGAGAAACGGCTGGGAAAATTTCCCGACCGTACCGACCGAAGAAGAAAGGGTTATGACCCCCGCTTTAAAATCCGCGCTTGACGATTTAACGCATAATAACCCCGAAGATTTTTCTTCTTTAACTATGCCGGAATCGGGCAAAAGCGGCGATTTGAAGCTCAGAGATTTAATAACCGACTCCGAGGGAAAATACGTTAAGGCGAACGCTTCCGACCCTCGTTGGAAAGAATTGCTCGATTCTTGCTCTGTAGAATCGCTTTTGAGAATGGTCGATTACGCGGCTTTCAACTCGGGCGCGATAATGGATATCGGCAAACCTTTGACTAACGACACCGACGGACCCGCCGGATTCATAAACTTTATGTTGAAGGACGGCACGTACTATAAAACGTGTTACTACGCGTGCCAGATGGTCGTCGCTTCGACCTGGAGCAAAAAGGTTGCGGAGGACTTCGGAAAATCCGTCGGCAACGAAGGTATCTGGGGCGCGGACGGGCAAGGCAACAGAATGGCTTATTCGGGGTGGTATGCGCCGGGTATGAACATTCACCGTTCTCCGTTCGGCGGCAGAAACTTCGAATATATGTCGGAGGACGCTTTGCTTACGGGCAAAATGGCGGCGGCTCAGATTAAGGGTTGTCAGTCCAAAGGCGTGTACTGTTTTATGAAACATTTCGCCGTTAACGAGCAGGAAACGCACCGTTCCATCAACGGGCTTATCACTAAGATTGACGAGCAAACCTTGCGTGAAGTTTATCTCCGTCCGTTCGAAATCGCTGTTAAAGAGGGCGAAGCAAGCGGCGTTATGTCGTCGTTTACGAGAATCGGAACGCGTTGGGCGGGCGGCGATTATCGCCTTATCACGGAGATTTTGCGCAACGAATGGGGCTTTAAAGGTGCCGTTATCACAGACTTTACTTCGGGTTCGTATATGAACGCAAAGCAAATGTATTATGCGGGCGGCAACATGAATCTGAACAATCAGTCGGCGTTTGCCTGGGGCGATTTCGATTCTTCGAGCGTAGCCGACGTGACGATAATAAGAAGAGCCGCGCAAGGCGTTTTGTACACCGTTGCAAATTCCAACGCAATGAACAAAGAGATTTCCGGTTACGGGCTTTCGCTTTGGGAAACGCTCCTTATTTTAATCGATGTCACCGTGTTCGTCGGGCTTGCCGTCTGGGGCGTGTTCGCCGTTCGCGGAGCGTTGAAACCTACTAAGAAAAAAGAAGATTGACGGATAAAAAACTCCCCTGATATTCAAGCGGGCGTATCTGTAACGGGTACGCCTGTTTTTCTTTCGCTTTTTTTTCTTCTCGTGTTTAATGATAAAATATATGGGAATAATTATGTCATAATAAACTTGCCGCCGCGGATATATCTGTGAAAGTTGTATCGGCGCCATATCGGGCGGGCGGCAAAAAAGGAGAAAAATTTTCATGAAAAAAGTTTGTATAAGTTTGGCGTTTGTTCTCATAATAATCGTATCGGCGATAAGTTTTGCCGGTACGGGCGGACAAACGGAGTACGTCCGCATTCACATCAGAGCCAATTCCGATTCGGAAATCGACCAGTCGATTAAGTATGAAGTAAGGGACTTAGTTGTCAGCTATTTAACGCCTTATCTTGAAAACGTCGAAACGAAAGAAGAAGCGACAAAGGTCATAGAGAATCAAAAAATCGCAGTTAAACGGCTTATAGACGGACTTTTGATAAGAAAAGGTTTTGCTTATTCTTCTAACGTAAGGATAAACAACGAATACTTTCCTACTCGAAAATACGAGCAAGAAACTCTGTCTGCCGGCTATTACGACGCGGTTATCGTGGAACTCGGCAATGCCGAGGGCGCAAACTGGTGGTGCGTGGTGTACCCGCCGCTCTGTTTCGGCGGAGAAAAAGTTAAATATCGCTCGATTATCGTTGAAACATTAGAAGAACTTTTTTCGTAAAATCGTGTAATTTGTTTGCGGCGTTATCGTTTTTGCGCTGCGTCTTTTTAAGCGGTCAAAAAGTGTTCGGGAAAAAAGTTACTTTTCGGCTTTACGTTTTACGGAGGATAAAATGAATAAAAAAATTAAAATTTTGCTTGCTGCCGCGTTGACGCTTATCGTCTTTTCGTTCGTTATCGGTTACGGCACGCACTTAGAAAGAACTTACGTTGAGCAAGGCGCGCTTACCGCCGCGGTTATCAGACAAGGCAGTCGCGGCGAAACTGTTAAAACCGTTCAGAGAAAACTCAAAAATTGGGGATACTATAAAGGCAGCGTAGACGGTGTTTACGGCGCGCAAACCAAAGCCGCCGTTAAGCTTTTTCAAAGAAAAAACGGATTGACGGCAGACGGCGTCGTCGGCAACAAAACCCTTGCCGCGCTCGGCATTTCTTCCGCTTCTTCGTCCTCTTCGGGAACAGGTTCGTACGCTTCGTCGGACGTGAAGTTGCTTGCCCGTCTTGTGTACGGCGAGGCGCGCGGAGAAAGTTATACGGGGCAGGTTGCAGTCGCCGCAGTCGTTTTGAACAGAGTTAAAAGTTCGTCTTTCCCTAACACCATTTCCGGCGTAATCTATCAGCCGTACGCATTCACCGCAGTCGCCGACGGGCAAATAAACCTTTCTCCCGATTCCACCGCATTAAAAGCCGCCAAAGCCGCTATGAACGGTTGGGACCCTACCGGCGGAGCCATCTATTATTACAACCCCGCCACTGCCACGAGTAAGTGGATTTACAGCAGAAGGACTACGCTCGTTATCGGCAACCACGTCTTTGCTGTTTGAGGGCGTATAGCGGCACATATACGGGCTACGTGCTTAAACGTGGCACAGTTACGTACGTTTTAGTACGCGCCCGTCGACACTCGTCGACCAGTTGCGGCAATCCGACGCACTCTCCGCCCTCAAACTCTAAGGCAAGGCGTACGTCATAGTTCTCGCCTGCGCCCCGTTCTCGCCTGTTGCCCGTCTATGCACCACTCTCCGCCCTCAAACTCTATGACGAGTTAATTGAAAGTTGAAAAATGCGGTCTATTATATAAAATTGTAAATCCTCTTTCGCTCACGCGAAGCGTGAATATCGATTGCCCGCATGCGGGCAAATATCGAGCCGCTTGCAAAGCGGCATATCGATTGCTTCAAAGAAGCAAATATCGAGCGTGCGGAGCGCGCATATTTCAACTCTCACCGTACATATTCGGAGTGAAAACATATGAAAAATAAAGAACAAGAAAACAAAGCCGTGGAAAAGATTGAAAATATCACGGAAAAGAATAAGACAGTGCTACCCGAAACAAGCGGCGAAACGCCCGTGAAAAATTCGACGGGCGGCGAAGCTTTTTCGGAAGAAGAAAAAGAAAGAATGCGCGCCGAAAAAGAAATCGAGCGGATAAAAGAAAAAGAGCAAAAAAGAGCCGAAAGAGAACGCAAAATTCTTGCAAAAAAGCGGCAGACGGAAGTTAAGCGAAAAGCCCGAAAACGTGAAAAGGAGGAAGCCGAGCGTGAAAAACTCAGAATAAAAGAGGCAAAAGAGGCTCGGAGGGAATACCTCAAAAACGAAACGGCGGAAGAGCGCAAACGCCGCCTTGCCGCATTAAAGGCGGCTAAGCTCAGGCAAAAGCGCGAAGAAAAGGCAAAAAGGCTCAACGAAAAACGCTTGAAAGCGGAGCTTAGGGCAAAGCGGCTTGAAAGTAAAAGAGCCGAGAAAACCGAAAGGAAAAAGAGAGAAAAAGGCGTGGGCGGCTACGTCGCGGCGATAGTTTCTCTCGGAACGACAACCCTTATTTTAGCAACGCTTTTTACGGCTTCTTTAACGACCGATATGTTCGGCAAAAAGAAAAACTCTTCCGAAGTCGCTCAGGCGTACTATGATTTTGTCGATTACGTTGACGGAATGGATACGAATATGAGCAAACTTTTGGTATCCGCGGACGATGAAAGCAGACAAAAACTTTTGTCCGAAATAACAACGCAAGCAACGCTTGCCGCTTCCGACGTGGCGAGAATACCCCTTTCGGACGAGAACAAATTCGGGACGGCAAAATTCGTAAATCAAGTGGGAGATTATTCAAAATATCTCAATAACAAGCTTATAGACGGACTTTCGATAAGTAAAGAGGATTGGGAAACAATGGACGAGCTTGCAAAAATAAACGCCGAGCTAAAAGAAAGCCTCATGAAGCTTTCAAACGATATGGGCGAAAACTTCGACTTTGCGTCCATATCCGCAAGCGGGCAAAACGATATTTTTTCAAACGCGTTTGCCGATTTGGAATCACGCGCGGCGGAGTATCCGGAGCTTATTTACGACGGACCGTTTTCCGACGGGCTTAAAGCAAAAAAGGCAAAAGGGCTTAACGGCAAAAATATCGGCTCATTTGAAGCTCAAAAAATTTTTGAAGAGATTTTTGCCGATTACGGAGTGAAAAACGCCGAAATGGTGGGCGAAAAGAACGACAAAATAAAGACGTTCGACATCGAGGGCGAAGCAAAAAACGCTAAGATATACGCCGAAGTTTCTCGGCAAGGCGGGAAAATAATTATGTTTGATTATTACGCGGATTGCAACAATGCGGTTTACGACCTCGATTATTGCGTGAGCGCGGGCGAAAAGTTTTTGCAAAAGTTAGGCTTAGTTGACTTAAAACCCGTTTGGGCTGCCGAAAGCGGCGCGGTTGCGTATATAAATTACGCGCTTTTTAAGGACGGCGTTATTGTTTATCCGGACATGGTAAAAGTCACCGTGTGCAAGGAGCGCGGAATAGTTTCGAGCTTAGATTCCCGCGAATATTACCTTAACCATACCGAGCGCGAAATAGGCGAGGCAAAGCTGACGGCGGAAAAGGCAAGGGCGAAAACGGAAGAAAAAATAGAGGTTCGGTCGGTGCGCCTTGCGCTTATCCCTAAGGGTAACGACGCGGAAGTTTTGACTTATGAATGTATGGGCGTTGCGAACGGCTCAACGTATTATATCTATATAGATGCGATAAGCGGAAAGCAAGTAAAAATCTTTAAGGTCGTTGAAACAACGGAAGGCAAACTGCTTGCTTAACGATGTGCTTAAAAAACAAAAACTCGTCGATAATCGACTTATCGGCGGGCTTTTTGTGTTTTTGACGAAAATTTTTTCTTTGTTTGTTTAAAAAATCGAGGAAAAGGAAACAATCGCAAAGGGTGGTAAACGTGAAAGAAGAAAGGAAAAAAATTGTTTGCGATATTTTTTTGAACGTCTTAATCGTCGCTTCGGAGTTTTATGCTTTAAGCATAAATTTTAATAAAAACGGGCTTTCCATGTTCAGGTTTTACACGGAATTAAGCAACGCTCTCGCACTTGTCGCTTGCGCTTTGACCGCCGTTTTCGGTTTTTTAAAGCTTTTCGGTAAAAAGGTTCCGGCGGTCGTTTCCGCAATTAAATTCACCGCAACCGTTTCGCAAACGATAACTTTTTTTGTGGTCGTTTTTATTCTTGCACCGCAGTACGGCGGTATAGAGGGATACAAGTCCGTGCTTTTTTACGGCACAATGATTTTTACGCACCTGTTGTGTCCCTTGTTAACGTTTGTTTCGTTTTGCTTTTTTGAAAAATCCTCTTTTCCCGTTTCAATCGCCTTTTTCGCCGTTGTGCCGACGATAATTTACGGCGCGGTCGCACTTGCGCTAAACTTTTTCCGCGTTATGGTCGGTCCTTATCCTTTTTTGGAAGTTTACCGCAGCCCCGTAATAACCGCCGTTGTTTGCCCGATGGTTTTTGTCGCAAGCTTTTTTCTTGCGCTTGCCGTGAGAGGAGTTAATCGTCGGAACGCCGAAAAGTGATTAAAATATGTTGTTTTGCGCATACTTTTTTTAATGGAACATTCACGCGCCGCAACGGCAAAGACGATTGCCGACTTAACCTTAAACTTGATAATAATTTGCGCCGAAGCTTATTCGCTTATCGGCGTTTTTGCGCGCTATGGAGTAAAAAGTTTTGCGTATTATACGAATCTTAGCAATTTTTTAGCGTTTTTCGCAAGTTCTGTCTGCTTTGTTTGGCTTGTAAAAATTCTTTTTGTCGGCGGAAAACTTCCCGATTTTGCGGTAAAGATCAAATTTTTCGCCGTAACCTCTCTTGCCGTAACCATCGGCGTAGTGCTTTTCGCGCTTTTCCCTATTCTCGTGTATTCGTCCGGTGGCATAACGGGCGGAAGCGTAAAAATGACTCTTTCGTCGCTACTTTTGCACCTTGTCTGCCCGCTGCTCGCTTTTGTTTCCTTTGTTATGTTTGAAAAGACCGAGCTTTCTTTTTCCCTCGTTGTTTTTGCCGCGCTCCCCACGCTTTTTTACGGGCTTGTAATGCTTTTCCTCAACTTTTCGGGCATAATTGTCGGACCGTATCCGTTTTTTGAAGTGCGCTCGCACAAAATTCTTGCCGCCGTCTGCTGTCCTCTTATCCCGCTTGCCGCATTTTTCTTTGCCTTTTTATTTTCTCTTTTTAAGCCCCAAAACACAAAAAAAGTCCCCGAATAAGTCGATTATCGCCATATTCGGGGTGATTTTGTAGTATAAAATATTTTTTAAAAGCTTATTCCGAAACGGTGAGAGAAACGAAGGAAAAAGGAACAATCTTTTTAAGGTCCGACGGGCTGAGTTCGACCTGGAAACCTATCTTTCCGCCGCTCACGATTATCGATTCTTTCTCTTTTGCGGAATCGTCGATAAACGTCGGAAAAAGTTTTTTCATGCCGATGGGTGAACAACCGCCGTGGATATAGCCCGTGAGCGGAAGAAGTTCTTTAGATTTTACCATTTCTATATTCTTTTCACCCGCGGCTTTCGCGGCTTTTTTTAGGTCGAGTTCTTCTGCCGCGGGAATAACGAAAACGTAATGCGCGCCCGTTTTGCCGACGGTGACGAGCGTTTTAAAAACCTTTTCGACGTTTTCGCCTATCGCTGCGGCGACTTCCACGCCCGAGATTGCCCCGCTTGACGAATAGTCGTGGAACTTGAAAGCTATCTTTTTTTGTTCGAGCGCGCGAATGGCGTTTGTTTTTTCTTTTATCTTTTCCATTTTTTTGCCTTCGGTTTTTATTTTCTACATTATATATTTATGAAAAGCAAAAGTCAAACGAATAGGGATTGCATTCTTCATCACTAATTATTTTTGCGGCAATAAATCGGTTTTTGCTGCGTTAAACTCCCATCAATGT
>CAKQSU010000005.1 GCA_934273135.1 uncultured Clostridia bacterium | reverse complement strand
AATTTGTTGTTTGGCAACCCTTGCCGTAGCTTTCGGCGCATTGTCCGCCCTTACTTTCGTTAAGGCTAATGCGGCGACTACGCCCGCATTCAAAGGCGTAAACATATCGCTCAACGAGAACATCGTTTTAAAATTCGAAGTCGAAAATTACACGACCGATTACACCTTGACATTTAATTACAAAGACAAAGAGTATAAAGGCGAAGTAAAGGACGGCGTTGCCGAATTTGCTTACGTAACCCCGCAGTATCTCGGCGAAACGGTAACCGCTACTATCTATGACGGCGAAAAGAAAGAAGTTACGCACACCGCTAAGAGCGTAAAAGAATATCTTTACGAACTTATTCGCGCAAACAAGTCGGCTTACGAGACTATGCCTTGCGAACAGTTCGCCGCAATGAAGCCCCTTGCCGTAGATATGCTCAACTACGGCGCGGCGGCTCAGAAGAAGTATTTGAATGCCACCGACGAAGAGCTTGTAACGGCGGAATTGACGACCGAGGAAGCTGCTTTGGCAACTGCTTTTGCCGCTCCCGACAGCACCGCGCAAGCAACGCTTGGCGGAGAAAAAGCGGGCTACGAATGGGTAAGCGCGGGCATAAGGTTCGACTATAACGTTTCGCTTTACTTTGTTATCAAGCCTTTAACGGAGAACGCCGTTTTAAAGCTAAAAGTAGGCGATAACGAAGTTATAGACCGTTATATCGTAGAAGACGGCAATTATAAGTTCCGCTATGAAAACGTAAACGTAGTTGACTTTGCCAACAAATACACCGTTAAAGTTTTAAACGAAAAGGACGAAGAAATCGGGCAGACTTTAAGCTATTCGGTGAACACTTACGTTCTCAATATGCACGCGGACGAAAGCATGGGCGAAATAACGAAAGCCGTTTACAATTACGGCGTTTCGGCTGCTAAGTATAACGCGGCAAAAGGCGAACATGTTTATGAAAAAGTCGCTTTTACTCCGCCGGCGCAACTTGTTTATGCTCGCGGACAAGAACTTGATCTTGCCGGTATGAGCTTAAAAGTAAAGTGTTCCGTTTGCGGAGAAGAAAAAGATGTGGCGTATGAAGCGGTTCTTTCTACAAAGACTGCGCCGGAGCAAGACGAGGACACGGCGGTAATATACGTTACATACAAAAACGTAAGCGAATCTTTTACCATAACGCTTGCCGGGCGTGACGAAGTCAAAACTTGTTGGACCGGGTGGGGCGTTCCGTCCGACGGCGCGCATACGAGCAGCTTTTTCGTTAAAAAGGCAGATGACGGCGGCGTTGAAGATATAAAGGGTTTTTCTGTTTGGGAAAATAGATGCTATGACCTTACGGCGGGCGGAAAAATGCGTGTTTATTTCTATAGCGAAAAGGCTAACACGGCGAGACTTTCGATTCGCGCGGGAACGGATACAAACAAAAAGATAAACGAATTCTTCACTTTTGACGTATACAAATTGGCAACCGAAGGTCAAAGCCTTTCGGAAGTTTTGCCGGAGAGAATCTACGTTCCGGATGCCGCTCGCTTCAACGCAAATTGGGGAAAAGAAAATGCCGTATACGTAGGCAAGTTCTATACGCAGGTTGGTTGGAACGTGGTAGAAATTAACTTTATTAAAGGCGGAGCGATCGATATTGCCGCTGTTCTTCTCGATCACGTTCAACCGACGCGTGAAGAGTTTGTTGCCGGTTGGGGTACGTGGAAAACCATAACCGAGTGCGCAAACAGTAAAACAAGTTTCTTTTTGAATGATCAGCAAGGTTTTTCTGCCGAAAAGGATTTTTGCCGGGGATTTACCGCCGGCGGTAAAATGAGATTTTACGTTTACAGCGGAGCGGCGACGGACGTGGTTTTATCATGTCGCGTGGCAACGGGAGCGGGAACGCAACAGTTCAATAAAGCGCTCAACGTTAACGTGTATAAATTGACGGACGTAAATCAAGCTCTTTCGGATGCGACTATGTCTGAACTTACGATAAGCGACAGCGTTAGTTTCGGAAAGGCGGGGGATTATTGGAATGATTACTCAAAAGAAACGGTACTTGGCGAAATAAGTCTTGCCGAAGGTTGGACCGTGATTGAATTTGAAGTTGCAAAAACAAAAGATTGGGATTTCAACTTTAAGTCGATGATCATCAATTATATGAAATAACAACGGGAGCAAATATGAACTTTTCAAAAAAAATACCTATCAAAAAAATAATTACGGTAATCGTAATCGCCGTGGTTTTAGCGGTGTTTATAGTCGGCGACGTGCTTTGTTCCAAGTATGAATACGTAATCACAAAGCTTTTGTGCAACACGGGCATAGACTTTTCGGACGGAGCTACGCAAGAGACGCTCGAAAACAACGATAAAGTGGTAGAGCGGCTTTCCGAAGAGGGTATCGTTATGCTTAAAAACGATAACGGTACGTTGCCGCTTGCGGAAGCGGAAAACAAAATTAACCTTTTCGGTTGGTCCGCTCATGACGGAGCGTTCCTCTTGACGGGCGGCGGCAGCGCGGTTGCTACTATCAACGCCGATAAAAAGGTAACGCTTACCGCGGGACTTAAATCGGAAGGTTTTGAGGTAAACGAAACTCTTCTTGCCGACTATGCGGCGTATCGCGGAAGCCGTTGGAAAGACAGTACCGGCTTGTATGACCCGCCTTTATCGTTTTACGAAAAGAAAGGAAGCGACGGAAAGACTCGCCTTGAATACGCAAAGGAGTTTTCCTCGGTCGCCGTGGTTGTGTTTTCTCGCTGGGGCAGCGAAGGGTTAGACCTTCCGCTTAAGCAGACAAAATACGTTGACGGTAACAAAACGGAAGACAAAACGAGAACGTACCTCGACCTTTCCAAAGAAGAGGAAGACATGCTCAATATGGTTGCGGATAACTTCACAAAAGTTATAGTTGTCGTCAACTCCGGCAACACGATGAACCTTAACTTCCTTAAAAACGAAAAAATAGGCGCAGCGTTCAACATTTCTTATCCCGGGCAGTCGGGGACCAAGGCTTTAGCCCGCATATTGAAAGGCAGCGTCAATCCGTCCGGTCGCACTTCGGACACGTACGCTACGGACCTTAAAAAAGACCCGTCATACGTGAACGCGATGATGACGCCGACTTCTTCCGGTGATCATATCCACTACACCGAGAGTATTTACGTCGGTTACAAGTGGTATGAAACGGCGGATAAGGAGGGATATTTTGAAGCAAGCGGAACTTCTTACGACAAATCCGTTGTTTATCCTTTCGGACACGGGCTTTCTTACACGACTTTTGAAAAGGAAATTCTTTCTTACACGCTTTCCACCGACGGCTCGGGGCTTCAACGCGCGACCACTGTCGAAGTAGCCGTTGCCGTTACGAACACGGGCAGCGTAAAAGGGAAAGACGTAATCGAACTTTATTACACCCCGCCTTATACTTCGGGCGGAATAGAAAAGGCGCATGTCAACTTGCTTGCTTTCGAAAAAACGGGCGAAATAGAACCGGGTAAGACGGAAAATTACAAGTTGACTTTTACGTCTTACGACATGGCAAGTTACGATTGTTACGACCAAAACAAAAACGGCAGAACGGGTTGGGAGCTTGAAAGCGGACTTTATAAAGTTCAACTTCTTGAAAACGCCCATGGTTGGAAAAATCTTACGGAAAGCAACAAAAACACTATCGAATTTAACGTTGAAAACACCATTGCGTATAAGCGCGACCCCAAGACCGGCGGAATGGTAAAAAATCGTTACGGAACTTTCGACGAAGCCGGCAATTATATAAAAGGAAGCGCGTACGGGGACGTTCCGATTGACGGAAGCACCGCGGGCGAAGAGATAAAATGGCTTTCCCGCAGCAACTTTAAAGACACTTTCCCCACGACCGTCACTCCGATAAGAGATATTTCCTCCGAAGTGTCGAAAGCTAATAGTTACGTGCATAACGCGCCGTACGAAAATATTACGGAAGAACCTACGCAAGGCGTTGCGGGAGAACTGACGATAACTCTTACCGAAGACGGCAAAAAACCGAGTAAAGACGCTTTAAAGAGCGGCTCCGGCTTAAAATTCAACGACGAACTCGTCATGAAGCTCGGCGCGAACTACAACGACGAAACGTGGGAATTGCTTCTTAATCAGCTTACTAAGGACGAACTTTTGTACTTCGTCGAATCGAGCGGTTACGCGACGGACGAAGCGGCAAGCATAGGCAAGCCGTTTATGAACGAAATAGACGGCGGAAGCGGTTTCAACGTTGCGGTTAATAACCCGATAAGCAACAACGCGAACAAATGGACGGGCTTTTCAAACGCAACATTATGGGCGCAGACCTGGAACAAAAACATTGCTTTCATTCTCGGCGAAGCGATAGGGCAAGAAGGGCAGGCGACGGGCATAAGCGCGATTTACGCGCCGACCGTAAACTTGCACCGCTCGGCGTTCAACGGCAGAAACTTCGAAGCGTTTTCCGAGGACGCGGTGCTTTCGGGAACGCTCGCGGCTAACGTCATAAAGGGCGCAAAATCGAAAGGTTTGAGAATGTATCTTAAACACCTTGTTTTAAGCGAAGAAGGACCTAACCCGCGCCAGCTCAACGTGTGGATAACCGAGCAGAATTTAAGAGAAAATTATCTCAAATCCTTTGAAATCGCCGTTAAAGAGGGCGGAGCAAATTCGGTTATGAGTTCTTTTAACCGCCTCGGCGGGACCTGGACGGGCGGAAACTACGCTCTTTTGACGAACATTTTACGCAATGAATGGGGCTTTAAGGGCGCGGTTATAACCGACTGGTGCGTGGGCGATTGGGATATGCCCGTCGAACAAGGAATTCGCGCCGGAAACGATATATGGTTAAGCCCTCAAAACAGATGCAATAACGGCGTTGACGAATCTTCCGCTTCGTCTTGGTATTGCGCTCGCCGTTCCGCTAAAAACTTGCTTTACGCTATCTGCGAAACCTATCATTTTGCAAAGACTTACGACCCGACGGCGGATATAGGAATCGGGAAAATAGCCGACGTTTTCCGTTGGTGGATACCCGTGCTTGTCTTGCTGAACGTCACCGTGCTTGCGGCTTGCGGATTCTCCGTCTACCTTGTTTTCTTTAAAAAGAAGAAAAGCGGTAAGCCGAATCTTACGACACCGTAATTTCAGGCAAGTTGCCGCGTGAAGAAAAAGACTAAAAAAACCTGTTTTTACTCTCCCTTTGCCCGAGATGCGCTATTTTTGCATCTCGGGCTTTGTCATGTCTAAAAACACAAAAACAAGCGATAATCGACTTATAGAGCGACTTCTGAAGTGAAAATTGAAAGGTGAAAGGTGAAAATTGCGGTCGTACTCAATATCCCCTCATCCACCGCCGACGCGACGGCGGTCCCCCTTCCCCACAGAGCCTGCCGATAAACGGCATGCGGGGGAAGGTCGGTTGGTGGTAGTGCCACCGCGGCGCGACGATTGCCGTTTTACACAAGTTGAAAATTGAGAGTTGAAAATTGAGGATATACACATTATTAAAAAGCGGCGCAAAAAACTTTTTTTGCAAAAACTATTGACAGAAGAACGATAAAGTGTTATCTTTAAAAATATAGGGAATGTAATCCCTAAAGTTGTTTTCGCCCTAAAAAAGGCGGCGGAAGTAACGCTTAGGGCGGAAGATGAGCCGTTTTCTTGCAAAAACGGCGGGGCTAAGCGAAAAAAAGTCGCTTCGCAAAAACCGATTTATTGCTGCAAAAAAAACTTAGGGATTGCACTCCTTATCTACTCAATCCTTAAAAGTAAAACGAGGGAAAACGAATGTTAAGATTTGCCATTATCGAAGACGACGACGGGGACGCGGTCGAACTTCAAAACTGCATAGCGGACTATCTTGTGCGGAGCGACGTGAAAGCAAAGGTGGAACGCTTCAAAAGCGCGACGGCGTTCGTCGATAAGTACACTGGCGGGTACGACGTAATATTCATGGATATCGAAATGCCCGGCACCAACGGGCTGGAAGCTTCCGAACGCATACGAAAGCTCGACACGCAAGTCGTGATAATTTTTGTTACGGCGACGGTGCAGTACGCGGTGGACGGGTACAGGGTAAACGCTTTCGATTGCGTAATAAAGCCCGTCACGGCTTCGACGTTCTTCAAAAAGCTCGACAGAATCATAGAATACGTCGGGCGGGAAAAGAGCGAAACCATAACGATACGCACGCCGCAAGGCATAATAAAGCAACCGCTCAACGAAATTTATTACGTGGAAGTAACGGAACATTACCTTGCTTACCACACGGAAAAGGGCGATATCCGCGTTTACGGCAAGCTTAGCGACATAGAAGAGTTTTTGACGAGCAACGGATTTTTCCGCTGCAACCGCTGTTACATCGTCAATATGCGCTTTGTAAAATCTTTTGTAGGCGACACGGTGGAAATCGGCGGCGACAAACTGCTCATATCCCGCAGGAGAAGGCAAGACTTTATGCAAGCGCTTACAAATTACTTCGGAGGCAGGTAGTGTATAACGATATTTCCGCATTAACTACGTATCAGCCGATATTTTTCATACAGATTTTCATTGCCGAATGCCTTTTCTGCCGAAATTTGCGCAGAACTAACGGCTATATCTGGAAAATGCCTTTGTGCCTCGTCGTCGGAATGGTTATCTCGTTTTTTATTCCGATGAAGGAATACACGAGTTTGTACGGTAGTCTTTTGTTCTTTTCGCTCTTTGCCGTAAGCGTTTTGATGCTTACGTTTTTGTACGCCGAAAGCGTTTCCGCGCTTTTGTTCTGTTCGTCCGCGGCGTTCACCATGCAGCATATCGCTTCGGAAGTTTTTGAGTTGTTGTATGCCGTGGCAAAGGCGAAAGGGTTTTCGGGCGGCGGAATTTACGGGTCCGACACGGGCAACAATCCGCTCCTCATTGCCAACGATTACTTTTTGACGGTCGCGTATTATTCGATATACTTCCTCGTCTACTTTTATTTTTCGATTATCCCGTCGTTTAAGTATAAGCGCGAGAACGAGCGCGGTTTAACCCCTCTTTCCGTCGGCATAATCACGGCGTTTTCCGTGCTTATAAACGTCGTTTTCGGCGCGATTGCAATCTGGTCCGTGCCGAGCGGTTTTTCGTTTGTGGGGCTTGTCCTTATCCACTTATGGAACGTGGCATGCTGCGTACTGCTTCTCTTTTTGATGTTCGAACTCTTGCGCAGAAGAACCGCCGAAACGGAACTTGCGGTAACAAAAGAGATACACAAGCGCGAAAGGGGCAAATACGAACAGGCAAAGTCCGAACGTGAAGCGCTCAATATCCGCTGTCACGACTTAAAGCACCAGATACATTCCGTCATCGGGAAAAGCACGGCAATCGGCGCCGAGGCGGTGAAAGAAATAGAAAAAACAATCAACGTTTTCGACACTATGTATTCTACCGGCAACGTCGCGCTCGACGTTATATTGGGCGAAAAGGACACGCTCAGCCGCTCTAAAAACATAAAGTTTTCGCCTATGGCGGACGGCAAAGCGTTGAGCTTTATGAGCGAAGTCGATATCTATTCGCTTTTCGGCAACATTTTAGACAACGCGATAGAAGCGAGCGAAAAACTCCCCGAAGCGGAGAGGTTTATCGGGCTGAAAGTTTATAGGCAAAACTCTTTCGTCATAATCAACGCAACCAACGCGTTTTCGGGCGTGATAAAACAAGAAAACGGCAATATCGTCACCACAAAAACCGATAGGGAAAGCCACGGTTACGGCTTGAAGTCGATAAAATACGTCGTGGAAAAGTACGACGGCAAAGTCGATATCACGGCGCAAAAAGGCGTGTTCACGCTCACCGTTTTGTTTGTCGCTCCGGTGGCTGAAAACGAGGGTTAAAAACCGTTTAAGTAAGTGGGATTTTGAGTTTATCGGGACAAATGTCCATATAAATGTCCACACAAAAACGGAATTAACATCGCAAGAAGAAATAGTCATAAAGTCGCGCCGGCAAATGAAATCGGCGACAAGAATAAAAAAAGGAGTTGCATTCTTCATCTACTTAATATTTTTGCGGAACAAAATCGATTTATATTTTTACAAAAACTTTATCCGCAAAAATGCGAAGCACCTAAAAGAGCGTATTTTTTGATGATTTTTTGCGAGCGCGAGGCAGGCGTACTTGACGTACTCCAATCGAGCGGTCGCGGAAAAGCGCAGAAAAGCCGCCTTTTAGGGATTTGAGTGGATAAAGAATGCAATTCCAACCGTTTAAGTAAGGCAAAACGCCGTTTAAGAAGAACGTGTTTACTAAAGCGCGTTCTTTTTTGTATACTTTTTGCGTAAAACCCGCCGAAAAAGGCGGAATAAGGAGCAGAAAATGGAAAAAGCAAGAAAACACATGTTTATTTTCAGAATGGTTTGCGTAATTCTCGCAATCGTCACGGCGTTGCCGCTTTGCATTGCGGGTTGCAACAAAAATAAGCACGTTTGTTCAAGCAAATGCCCGACTTGCGGGTATTGTTTGAACAAAGAGTGCAAAGACCCCGTATGCGAAATGAAATGCAAAGGGCATAAGGACGACGGACCCGTAACGATTGAAGGCGTTCAGATTGCCATCGAGCCTAAGACCGAGTATTTGCCGGGCGAAGTTTTCGAACCGTCGGGACTTGTAGTCAAAGCGACGTTATCGAACGGTAAGAGCAAAACCTTCTTCGATAAAGACTTAACCGAGTATACGCATAAGGGCAAAGCTTTGACGAAAGAAGTAAACAAGATTACGTTTACTATCGCGGCTTACGATAATTACGCTTTCGATTTGGGAATAACCGTCGGCACGCCGAAAGACCTCAAAATAACCGTCGATACGTTAACGCTTAAAGAATTCTATACTACGGACGAAACAATCGACCTTTCGACCATAGGCGTAAAAATCACGACCAAAGGCTTAACTACGGTACTCAAAGACGACGAGTATAAGCTTTACATCGGCGAAAAGGAAGTCACAAACAGAAAACTTGTTTCCGCTAAGACCTTGGGCGCGGGCGAAACCGCCGTTACGGTTAAGTATCAGGACGATACGACTAAAGATTTCAAGATAAAGATAGTCGATAAAACGGGCTTAATCACCCCCGCTATCATCGAAGCGGAAGATTGCGCGTACATGCTTTCGGACGTTGACAAAAACAGCGAATCGTCGCTTCTCGGCACGGAAACCAACGAGCAATATTTAAAATGCGACAGAGAATCCGAAGCAAACATGGTAAAGGACGGAGAAGTCGTCGGCGACGGTTGGAAGATAACGAACGGCACGAGCGGCAGAGGCGCAAGCTCGGGGCTTTCTCAGAACGCAAAGACGATATATTACAAATTCAAGGTAAGCGTTCCCGCCGCGGGTAGCTACAAGTTGAGAACAAGAATTGCTTCGACTTGGAGATTCTATCTTAAGAATAAATTCGCTATAAACATCAACGGCAAAAAGGATTCCGACGGCAAGTTCGATTTCACGCTTAACGAAACAAACCAGATTATCGAAAGAGGAAATCAGTTAGACCTTTACTGTGACTTAGGCGGCGCGAAGTTGTCTATTTACCACAACTTGTTCTGGTGGGGCATGATAGACCTCGGCGACTATGAACTTAAAGCGGGTGAAAACGAAATTCGCGTTTACATTCCTACCGGCATAGAAGCAAACATCGATTATTTCGAAGTAATCGAAACGACCGAAACTGACGTGCCGAAAATCGTTAGTTTGCGTACGGGCGTAAGAAAAGATTTGGACAACGAAATAATATATCTCAAAAAAGGCGAAAAACTTTCCGATATAGTATCCGTAAGCGACCAACACCCCGTCAGATATACGCGCTTATATATGCGCACTTCGACAGGCAGAGAAATCCCCGTGCTTGAAAGCATGGTCGAAGGCAAAATCGATTACAACAAAATGGGAGTCGAACAGGTTATTACCGTAACCGACCCCGTAGACGGCGATTCCGCTTCGTTTACGGTATTTATAGAAGAAATGAAGAGCGAGTAAATAAGGAACTCTGAATACTTATGGATATAAAAAAGTTAATCAAAAAAATAATCGCGATAGCAGGTTCGCTTGTCCTCGTTGTCGCAATCATTGTCGGCGACGTCGTGTGTTACGCGCACGAAAACGAAATAACTTCTCACCTTTGCCCCGATAAGATTGTAGCTAACAGCGAACAGTCTACGGAAGCTCTTGCCGAGTCCGATAAGGTTATACAAAGGGTTGCGGAAGAGGGCATAACGCTTTTAAAGAACAACGGCACTCTTCCGTTAGATTATGAAAACAATCTTGACGAAGAAGACAAATTCGCCGTAAACCTTTTCGGCGTAGGGTCTACCGATTCCGATATAAACGGTTTTTACGTTTTCGGCGGCGGCTCCGGTTCCGTTACGCTCGAAAAGGAAAACGCGGTTTTCTTGAAAAAAGCACTTGAAAACACGGGCTTTTCCGTAAACGAGAACTTGTATGCGTTTTTCGGGTCAAACCAACAAAACCCCGACGTTAGCTGGTGGGGAAGCGAATCTTCGAAAAAATATCTCGATTACGCAAAGTATTATTCCGATACGGCTATAGTTACCGTTTCCCGCTTTACGGGCGAAAACAGAGGCGACGACCAAAACCTTGCGGACACAAGCACGCAGTGGCACGATTCGCCTTGGAAAGTTCAGTATATCGACAGCGATGCCGACGGCAGAAACTTTTGTCAACTTTCTTTAAGGGAAGAAGCCATGATTAAGTGGTGCGCGGAAAACTTTGAAAACGTTATAGTCGTAGTAAACGCAGGCAACGTAATGGAGTTAGGGCTTTTAGAAGAGCTTGACGGCGTGGACGCGGTTATGTACGTTCCGTACACCGGGCAGACGGGCGCGAACGCTATCGGCAAGATTTTGAAAGGCGAAGTAACCCCGAGCGGAAAAACAACGGATACGTTTGCTTACTCCACGCTTGAAAACGCGCCCTACGCGTTTGACGCTGTATATTCCATCAAAAACAGCGTAAAGCAAATCGCTTATACCGAAGATATCTATATCGGTTATAAATGGTACGAAACAGCGGATAAAGAAGGGTATTTTACGGCGAAAGGCACTACGTACGACAAAGTAGTTTTATATCCGTTCGGCTTCGGCTTAACTTACACGAGCTTCGAATGGACCGTTAAAGACGTATCTATAAAAAAATCGGGCGAAGAAGCCTTTTCAACGCTTAAAAAAGACGATACGATAACAGACAAAAACGCTACCGTAAGGGTAGCTGTCGAAGTAAAGAACATGGGAAGCGTAGCCGGTAAGGAAGTAGTTCAATTGTATACTACCGCGCCTTACACTAAGGGCGGAATAGAGAAGCCGTACGTTGCTTTGACCGATTTTGCAAAAACGCAAACGCTTTACCCCGCTTCGGAAGCGGACGGCAAAGACAAGCCGAACAGCGAAACGCTTACGCTTGAATTTAACCTTTATGATATAGCTTCTTACGATTGCTACGACAAGAACGGCAACGGGTTCAAAGGCTATGAGCTTGACGGCGGCGATTATACGCTTTCGCTTAGGAGCAACGCGCATGAAGTTAACGCTTGCGAAAACGCGAACTTCACATTCAAGATAGGCGCAAGCGGACTTAGATACGAAACCGACCCCGTAACGGGCTACAAGGTCGAAAACCGCTTTACGGGCGAAACCGCGGAAGCGGGCGTGCCGACTGACGGCAGCAACGATACGGACGAAAATATAACGTATCTTTCGCGCGCGGATTTTGAAGGAACTTTTGCAAAAACAGGCTTCACGAGAAGAACCAAAGGTTACGACGTAACCAAAAACGGCATAAAAGCGTATTTAGACGATTCCGTCGTCTATAAAGACCTTGAAATGCCCACATTCAACGCCGAGCGTAAACTCTTCCTTTACACTCTCGAAGACGGAACGCCCGCTACCGCAAACGATTTGAGCGGCAAGGGCAAAACCATAAAGATGAACGAAGAACTCATTCTCGAACTCGGCAAAGATTACGATTCGCCTAAGTGGAATCAGCTTTTGAGCCAGATTTCTCCGCTCGAAGTAAAAGATATAGTTACGCGCTGTTCTTGCGGAACTTTCGAAGCGGAAAGCATAGGCAAACCTAAAGACAGGGTGTTCGACGGACCCGCGGGGCTTAACAACTCGACCCTTTCTTTCGACCAGTTAGCCGACGTTTCGGCTTTCCCGTGCGAAGCTCTTGCGGGCATGACGTGGAACAAAGACTTAGTTCGCCAGATGGGCGCGGCAATGGGTTCCGAAGTTTCAAAAACCCCGACAATCGGTATGTACGCCCCGGCAATAGACACTCACCGCCATCCGTATAACGGCAGAAACTTCGAACAATTCGGCGAAGACGGAGTGCTTGTCGGCAAGCTCGGCGCAAAAGAAGTTTACGGCATGACGACTCATGGCATACAGGTTTCTATCAAGCACTTCGTCATCTCTACCCCCGGCATCAATCCTCGTCATTATAACTCCTGGATAACCGAGCAAAATTTGAGAGAAAACTATTTGAAAACTTTCGAATGGGCTGTAAAAGAAGCGGGAGCAAACTATCTGATGACTTCTTTTAACAATATAGGCGGCGTAATGTGCGCAACGTCCTATGCGCTCAACACCGAAATTTTGCGCAACGAATGGGGCTTTAAAGGCTCTGTCATCACCGACTACGACGTAAAAACTTCCGACGGAAAAACGACTGCAAGCCTTATCCGTGCCGGTAACGATTTACGCTTCCAAGGCTCTATCGCAAATAGAAGCGAACTTGACGAAACTAACGCCGTGGATATGGCTCTTGCGGTGCGTTCGGTCAAAAACAGCTTGTATTCGTTCTGCAATACCTATTATAGAACAAAAAACTACGACCCGAACTTCTCGGTGACGACTTTTACGACAATCCCCGCGTTTAACTGGTGGATTCCGTCGCTTATCGCGCTCAACGTTTTGATTTTTGCGGCGGTA
Source organism: uncultured Clostridia bacterium (assembly GCA_934273135.1). GTDB lineage: Bacteria > Bacillota > Clostridia > Christensenellales > Borkfalkiaceae > UBA4636. The sequence continues at coordinate 4,453 of CAKQSU010000005.1, read as the reverse complement.
GGCATAATAGTATTTTTCAGTTTCCTTTCCAGAAAGGGCAGAAGCGAAACGGTAGAACTCGTAAGCGCGATATTCGGCAAAAAGCCCGCTCAAACGGCTACCGCTTCGGCGACGGTTGCGGCAACCGAGGCTACCGATGCTAAGCCCGTAGCGCAAGTTACCGTTGAACCCGTCAAAGAGAAAGAGGATAGAAAGATACCCTTAACGCCGATGAGCGCGCCGCAAAAACCACTCGATACTTCGTCAAAAGGGTTTGCAAGCGAACTTGACAAAAACTACTTTAACGGCGTAAAATATCAGGCTTTGAGCGTTATTCAAGGTTCTGCCGCAACGGAAGAAAACGGCGAAGTAACGATTGCCGCAAACGGCGACAAAAAGTTGCAAATCGCCGTAGAGGACGGAAAAACCGCCGTTTACTTCTATCAAGGCAGTTGCGCTATCGCGAAAATAAAGATAGTTTCTTTAAAAACTTATCGCGCCGCAATGCTCTTAATCGGTTGATAATCTCTTTTATCGATAAAAGAGGGACCTATGGGCTTATGCTCATAGGTCGGTCGCCGTTAATTGAAATATTTTTATAGGAGAGATACCCCATGAAACAAAAGTTAACTTTCACTCCGTGCGAAGTTGAAAAAGTCAACTTCGACGAACAACTCGACGTAATAACTTCGTCCGGGAACAACGCAAAAGAGGGCTTCAGCTGGTGGACGAACGGCGATGATGAACCTTGGTGGAATTAAGGAGAAATCTTATGAAAAACATTAAAAATTATTTATTGACCGCCCTTTTGGCTTTTACTCTCGCATTCGGCATTACGGGCATAACCACATTGACAAAAGCTTCGGCGGAAACTAAGCTTTACGCCAACGTAAACGTAGGGCAGGATATCTCGCTCGTTATATCGGCGGATGTTCCTAATGCGGCGACCGTTACCGCTACTTTCGCTTGGAATGGCGAAAAAGGCGATTATTCCGACACTGTTGTCGGCGAAAAGCAAGGCGAAACGGATACTTACAAATTCTTTTATCGCGGTTTAAGCGCGCAGTATATGGCAAAAGAAGTAGCCGTCACCGTTTATAGCGGCGAAACGGAAGTTGCAACGGCGAATGTTTCCGTGAAAGGAATTTTAGATACTTATCTTAGCTCTTCGGCAAAAGCCCTCGGCATAAACGCGAACGCTTACAAAAAGTTGACGACTTTGTCCGCCGACATTTTGAACTACGGCAAAGCCGCAGAAAAATATCTTAATATGACGGATGATATCGGCGAAGTAACGGGCGGAACGACTTTCGTAGCGGACGAAACCGCAACTTCTACTATACAAGGCAATTTGAAATGGAACGCGGGCATTACGTTCGATTACAACTTGCGCCCCGCCGTTAAGGTTTATATCCCCGCTGAAACCTATAAGCCTACGCTCGTTGCTAAAATCGACGGCAAAGTTGCAACTCTCACCGCAACCGAAACGGCGAACGTTTACACTCTCACTTATTCGAACTACAATATATTGGATATCGATAGAGATTATAAGTTTGAAATTTTCGACGAAGACGGAACGACTTCGCTCGGCTCCTACACTTCTTCTCTTGCCGCGCTCGCAAAAGAAAACAATGCGGAAATCGTCAAAGCGGCTTACGTTTACGGAAAGTCTGTCGTAAAATACGCTTCCGTTCTCGAAGATATCGACTTTGTTTCCGAACACTTCCAGGCGGAAAGCGTGATAACCGTTGAGAACGACACCACTAAGAAAAAGAGCAATTTCGGCATTTGGGAGTATACGGATTCGACCGGTAACATTATCAAACACGATAATACGGGCATTGCTAACGGCGCGGAAAATCAATACGTTCAGGCTTTAAGCAACAATACGGCATGGTTAGCTACGTTAAACGTTACCGTAGCAAAAGCCGGCGAATACGATTTGCGCGGCGTTATGCAACATCAAGAGTTTTTATCGCTTAACGGAATATATTCCGTTGCGGTAAAAGACGGCGCGGACGGCGTTGTCGATTCCGATTACGCCGTTTCGGAAACGAATGACTATTGCTTGCCCGCTTCTCAGTGGGTAGACGGGTACACAAGGCATACTTGGTGCAACGCTTATTATTGGACGGACGCAAGTATCGGCGCGGTAAAACTTAAAGAGGGTGAAAACGTAATTTACATAAAAGCCGCAAAAGCAACCACGATTCCTAATATCGATTACTTCTACGTGAAAGGTTTCACGACGGCGGAAGAAAAAGTAACGCTCGTCAATACGAGAAAAGCGTTTGCCGAAAGCCTTGGAGCGCATACCGCTATCGGCGAAAGCGCGGAAACGCCGTTCATGCTCAAAAATGGCGTAGCACTCAAAGAGCTTTACAAATATAAAGACGGTTATCCCAAGGAAATCACGGGGCTTTACTTGATTGTTCCCGAAATGGAATATATGGGTAAGGTTCAGACTACAAAAGTTCCCGTGACGGAAAGCATGATTAGCGGGCTTGATTATAACGTTATAGGCGAGCAGAAAGCGACCGTGACTTACGGCGCGTATTCCGTGGAAGCTTATTTCTACGTTTACGAAGCGATTATCGAAGCCGAAGATTGCGCTTACACGTTTGAAAACGGCAACGAAACGACCGTAAAGTACGACAAAGTGCAAAGTAAGGTAAGCGCAGACTACTATAAGACCGTTACTTCGGGCGGCACGACGCAAAAAGTTCTTGACAGCACCAGTCCGATACACAACGGCGCAAGCGGAAGCGGCGCGCTAAAAGACCTCGGTTCCGCAAACGCGGCGTTCTTCAAATTCAAAGTAAGCGTTCCCGCAAGCGGCAAGTATACGCTAAAAGCCCGCGCGCAAGGCGAATGGAACGTTTACGTTGACGAAAAATTCAGTATAAACATTAACGGACAAGCGGATAGCAACGGCTACGTGTTTACGAAAAACCCGAAAGGACCCCCGCTCAAAGGCGGAAACAGACTTGCCGAATATTATGCCTTTGCGGACGATGAACAAGGCTTCAGTGCTTCGCGCACCACTTATTGGTGGCAGCTTGTAGAACTCGGGAGATTTGAGCTTGAAAAAGGTGAAAACGAAATTCGTATTTATATACCGAACGGAGTAAACGCAAGGATAGACTACTTTGAAGTAACTTATTGCGATAGCACGATGACGAGCATTAACCCCGCCACGGCTATATACAGCGTTCGCGGAAGCAATATCGAGAACCTTTACGGCAAGGTATTGACTATCAATAACGGCGTTAAACTCACCGATATAATAGAGCTTAATCCGCTTCACCCCGTAAAATACACGCGCCTTTATCTCAGAACTTCTTCGGGTAACGACGTTGCCGTACTCGATACTATGCTTGAAGGCAAAGTCGATTACAACAAGGTAGGCGAACAGCAACTCGTAACCGTGACCGACCCCGTAAGCGGCGAATCGGCTTCGTTCACGTTACTTATTAAGGCATAAAAAACTCTCCTTATCTTAATATTTAAAATTTGCGGGCGGCTGAGAAAGCCGCCCGCAAATTCTTTGCCCCGTCATATATAAAATCCTTACTAACGGGGCTTTCTTTCATTATATATGAAACGATTTGGCTTAGGCACGCAAATAAGTTGAGTTTTTAAGGGAAATCTGCTAAAATATCGACGTATGGAAAAAAGTATAGACCTTGAACAATTAAAAAGCATTCCGCGCGACGATTACGTTTTAATCGACATTCGCGACGAAACGGCGTTTTCTTACGGGCATATCCCGGGCGCAATCAATATTCCCAAAGAGCGGCTCGTTGAAAGCGTAAAAAATTTCGGCGTGAAAAAGAAGATAATTCTTTACTGCATAAGCGGAATAATAAGCCCCGCCGCCGCGGACGCGCTCATTGATACGGGCGTGGAAGCGTATGACTTAAAAGGCGGGTATATGGCGTGGCTTAGAAAGCACATTTACGACGAAGCGGGCGAAAACGTCAAAGAAAAGGCGGAAAAGAGCCTTGAAAAAAAGTTTCACCGTCAGTTGTTTTCCAAGTTCGCAAAAGCGGTGGTTACGTACAAGCTCGTGGAAGAGGGCGACAAAATCGCGGTGTGCGTGTCGGGCGGAAAGGATAGCTTTTTGATGGCTAAGCTTTTTCAACAGCTGAAAAAGCACAACAAATTCCCGTTCGAGCTGGTTTTCCTCGTAATGGACCCCGGGTACAGCGCGGCTAACCGTGAAGTTATCGAGCGCAACGCCAAGCTTTTGGGCATTCCGATTACGGTGTTTGAAACGGACATTTTCGAGAACGTTTTCAATATCGAAAAATCGCCTTGCTATATCTGCGCGCGCATGCGCCGAGGAAACCTTTATGCGGAGGCGAAAAAGCTCGGTTGCAACAAAATCGCGTTAGGTCACCACTTCGACGACGTTATCGAAACAATCTTAATGGGAATTTTGTACGGCGGACAGGTGCAGACGATGATGCCC
>CAKQSU010000004.1 GCA_934273135.1 uncultured Clostridia bacterium | reverse complement strand
ATTCCGCCGTGCGTTACTTGCGCGTAAATAAAGCCCGTTGTGCCGATAACCCTGCCTATATATCGCTTAATCGCATAAATTGCCGTTTTCAAATCATCGCATAAAAGCTCGGAGAGCGTTTGAACGTTAAAGATTTTTCGACAAATTTTTTCGCCTAATTTATTGTGAACGTAACCGCTTAAAAGCGTTTCCGCGCTTTCCTTAGGAAAGCTTTCGCATTTCTTTTTTAAGCCTTTGAAGATTTCTTCCTCGCTTTTTTCGGGTAAAAATTCGACTAAAAGATAGGGCGACGCAACTTCCCCGAGGTATGAGGAAACTTCGAAAACGGCGTTGCCGCTTGCCCCCGTATCGGTAAAAAGTAAATCGCCCACGGCGGTTTTAACGATGTTTTTACAGTCCTTTCCGTCCGCAAGGCTAAGTTTAACGCGGTGTTTAATGCCTTTTAAGCCCTTAAAAAAGACGCTATCCGTCTTTAACTGCACGAGCGACGGCGAAAGCGGGGTCACGCTGTGTCCGAAGCATTCCGCTAAAGAGTAAGACTTTCCTTCCGTACCCATGCCTTGCCCCGCGCTGCCGCCGAAAGCGAGAACGACTTTTTTTGCCTTAACCGAAAAGCCCTTTCCGCTCAACACAAAATTTCCGTCTTTTTTTTCTATTTTTTCGACAAAGCTTTCAATGAAAACCTCCGTGTCCTTAAGAGAAAGCCTTAACGCGTCCAGAACGGCGTTAGCTTGCAATCCGCAAGGGTAAGCCCTGTCCTCTTCATACGTCAAAAGTAAACCTAAATCGTTAAAAAAGCTCTCTATAGCTTTGTTATCGTACTTTTTAATCGCAAAAGAAGCAAAGTTTTTATCCCCGTGATAGCGTTCTACAGAAAGATTCGCATTGGTTAAGTTACCCCTGCCGTTGCCCGTTACGAGTATCTTTTTTCCGACGCGTTTTTGGCTTTCCAGAATGCATACGTTTTTAACGCCGAGCTTATTGAGTTTTACCGCCGCCACAAGCCCGGAAAACCCTCCGCCGACTATCGCGACTTCGTACAGATTTTTCATTTTTGCCTCTTGTATTCAAATTCTGTAACTATTGTAGCATATTTTTCGTCAAAATTCTACTTTTTTGATTATTTAATTGACTAAAACGATAAAATAAGCTAAAATATGTTTGAGAATATACCGAATAAGAACAAAAACATACCGAATAAGTTTTCTCTATTGACAATTTTTGCTTATCCGATTATAATTTTGACATACATTTAGATTTATATTTAGATTTATATTTGCAAAAAATTTAATAATTATAAACGGAGTGTGTTTGATATGAACATTATCGAGTACTTCAAGAGCAACCCAAAACTTTTTATCGTGGCCGTTGCCGCAATTGCGGCGGTGCTGATAGCGATAATCTTAATCGTCGTAATAAGATGCGTCGTTCGTAAAAGCGCAAAGACGAATTGCGAACCGATAACGCCCGAAACAGACGACGCGCCGTCAAGCGAACCGGTCGACGAAAAGACCGAGACCGAAGAAGCCGTAACCGTCGAAGCGGACGAAGCGGAAGAACTCCCTGCCGAAGAAAAGGAAGAGGAAGAAGCCGTGACCATCGAAGCTGACGAAGCCGAAGAACTCCCCGCCGAAGAAAAGGAAGAGGAACAAGCCGTAACCGTCGAAGCTGAAGAAGCCGAAGAACTCCCTGCCGAGGAAACGGAAGAGGAACAAGCCGTGACCGTCGAAACGGAAAAAGCGGAAGAACTTCCCGTCGAAGAAAAGGAAGAGGAAAAAGCCGTAACCGTCGAAACGGAAAAAGCGGAAGAACTCCCCGCCGAAGAAAAGGAAGAGGAACAAGCCATAACCGTCGAAACGGAAAAAGCGGAGCAGACCACCGAAAAGCCCGAAGAAAAACAAGAGAAGGCTCAAACGAAGAAAGCCGAAACGGTAGCAAAGAAAGCGACGGCTAAAAAGACAACAAAGAAAGCGACCAAAAAAAAGGACTCTAAGCCGACGGAAAAGAAGCCCGCCGCCAAAAAGGTTGTCGAAGAGCAAACGCCCACCCGCTACTCCGGCAAATGGATAATCGAAAAAGAAAACGACAGATTTTACGCAAAGCTTACGGCTTCCAACGGCGAAGTCTTGCTGAGAACGGAAAGTTACACCGCGCTTTCGGGCATTAAAAGCGGCATCGAAACGGTAAAGAACAACATTCTCAAAAACAACTTTGCGATATCGGTTGACAAATACGACAATTACTTCTTCAAAATTTACTCCTCGTCCACCCGCCTTTTGTGCGTAAGCGAAGGATATTCCACAAAAGCCGCTTGCGAAAGCGCGATAGAATCGGTTAAGCGTTTTGCCAAAACCGCGGTTATCGTCCAAAAGAAAGACGAAGTAAAGACGGAAGAAAAACCGAGCGAACAAAACTAATCTCAAAACAAAACGCGACGGAGCTTTTCGCCCCGTCGTTTTTGTTTGCCGTTTTTATAAAAATCCGTTTTATAGAAAAAATCCTTGCCGACAAGCAAGGACTTTTTTGTATCTTTTATTAAAGTATATCGAGATTCTTTTTGAAAATTCTCTTGAAGTCTTGCGCGACCGTTTTCGCCTCTTTAATTTCAAGCGACGCATCCCCCGCAAGCTCCGTTTTCATAATAACGGAATCGCCCAGAACGTCACAAACGATGCCCGTTACGCAGCCGGACATGCTTCTGTCCAAACTTTCGGCAATGCGGAGCATAACGCCGAGCTTTCTTATGACTTCAACGTCGGCTTCCGTGATGAACTCTTTGTATTTGACGAGTTCGCTCATAGAAAAGTCATCGTTCTTATAAACGGATATAACGAGAGCCGCAAGGACGATTTCCCTCTGGCTTATTCCGTAAAGCGCGGAGTTAAGCGTAATATAGCTCGAATGTTTTTGATAATCGTAATACTTAATGCTTGCGCCCGAGTCGTGAAGCATAGCGGCGACCTTCAAAATTCTCATGTGCTGACGCGGGAATTTGTGAAGAACGCGAAGTTGCTTGAAGAGCTGAATGCAGATATTGAGAACCTGTTCGACGTGCTTTTCGTTGCAGCCGTAGTTTTTGACGAGCGTTTTAAGGCTGTAACCCAAAACGTCCGAAATAGGCTTTTCGAAAGTGGAGGGCATAGCGTAGTTAAACATAAGCCCTTCCCTAAGCCCGCAACCGGAAACGACCATTTCGTTAAAGCCGCAGTAACCTATAACCGACTGAATAACGGCGAGCGCGCTCGGGAGAATATCCGCGCGGGAGGAAGAAACGCCTTTGATTCTCTTCTTTTTATCAAGGTCCATTGCTTTGAGCCTGTTGTAAATATCGACGAATTCTTCGCTCTGGATATGGTAGTTGTGAATGATGGGATAAGGACTCTTTTTAACGATTTTGCTGATTTTGCCAAGCGCGCGGAAGGAGCCGCCCACAAGTATAAGCTGAGTTTCGGGGTCGATTTCTTTAAGCCATTCTATAGACGAAAGCTGCTGAATGAAAAATTCCTCGATTTTTGCCGTTTGTTCCGCAGGGGTAAGCCCGTCGGTGGCGAAAAGTTCCGTTAAGGTGATTGCGCCGAAAGGAAGCGTTTTGAAGTTCAGAAGGTTGCGGCGGTTATAGTAAATAACCTTTGTCGCGCCGCCCGACACTTCGAGGATAAGCCCCTTAGGCACGTCCATCGTGTTGATTATTCCGCGATAAATGTAAATAGCTTCTTCTTCGGCGGATAAAACTTTGTGCTTTATTCCGCAAGTCGTCGCAACCTCGTCCAAAAAGCTCCTCTGGTTTTTGGCGCGCCTGACGGCGGCGGTCGCAACGGCGATGATTCTTTCTATTCCGTAAGCGTCGCACAGCTTGCGGAACATTTTCAGTGTTTTGATTGTTTCGGCTATTCGCTGCGGCTTCAAAAAGCCGTCTCTCTCCATATCCTTACCGAGCCTTACGCTTTCCTTAAGCTGGTCGATAACCATAAAGTGTCCGTCACCGAGCATTTTGACGATGACAAGCCGTGCCGAGTTAGAACCTAAGTCAATAATTCCGATTTTTTCCAATTTACTACCTCTATAGTCAAACCTCAACGGTACGCGAAAGCTTCCGCATACCCCGAAATAAAGTAATATCCTGCTTGGGTTTGTATAAAATAATTTTACTTATTAAGATTATATAACAAAAATCTTATAAATGCAAGAGGAAAAAACAATATTTGTGCAAATTTTTTCGGTATTTTTTTATTTTTTTTCTCACAGAGCTAAAATCTGCAAAATCTTCACTATTCGCTCACTTATTTGATAGCATATAACGCTCGATTGTTGAGTTTTTGAGCATATTTTCGCTTAAAATTTGCACTTTGCTTTTGTGCAAATTGCACAAAAGACATTTTTTGTTTACCGAATATGTAAAAAAAACGGCAATTTATGCTGTCGGTAACGTAAAACGTTAAAAAAATTTTTTTAAAAAACTTTTCAAGCCGTCTCTTTGTCGCCGATTTTCTTTGCTTTTTCGTCCGGCAAGTCCTTGTAAAGCTTAGGCGCGAAGAAAAATTGAAAAAACGCGAGGACGATTAAAAACGCGCCGAAGCCCTTTTTAAGGTACTCGCCGTCTATACCGAGCGAAAAAACCGCAGCAAAAAAAGAAGCTCCCGCGCAAGCGAAGATTACTTTGAAAAGCCCCTTCTTTTCGATAAGACGGTTTTTTGCGTGCATCGCCACGGCGACAATCGCCATAGGAATAAAGCTGACAAGGTTTGCCGTTCTCAAAGCGTCGGCGTCCGGGGAAAAGAAAAGCGAAGCGAGCGGAATAAGCGCGGTGCCGCCGCCCATTCCCATTCCGCCAAGCACTCCGGCAAGAACGCCGGAAACAAAAAACCATAAAAATCTTAACATAAAAACCTCTTTTTATAACCGTTAAATCAATATTTTACGATACTTTTTAAAATCCTTTTTGTGTAGTTTTTTTTAAAGACATTACAAGTTATTTTATAACTTGTTTGTAAACAATTTTTTTAATCTTTTTTTTACGCTTTTTTACTTCTTTTTTAAAGTCCGTTTTTTACATTCTTTTCAACAGAAAGCAAACAACAGAAATATCATTTGAAAAACAATAATTTTACGCCGGCAAGCAGCATCAAAACCGCGAATATCTTAGTTATAGCCGGGTTTTTGAGTTTTTTTAAAAGCAACGCGCCGACAACTCCGCCCGCGCTTACGCCGAGGGTCGTTGCCGAAAGCAAGACCCAGTCGTTTTTAAACGTGAAAAGAAGAACGCACGCGCTTATGACGGAAGCGGGAAGAATTACCGCAAGCGCGGTCGCATGAGATTTTTTAGCGGTTAAACCGAGCGTGAGCGCAAGTCCCGGAACGACAATCATTCCGCCTCCGCCGCCCAAAAGCCCGTTTATTATCCCCGCGGCAAGCCCGACAAAATAGACGGAAAATTCTTTAAGGAAGGATTTCATACCTATATTTTGAGCTTAAAGAAAAATTTTTTGCGAAAATTATCGTTATTTTAGGACTTTTTACATTTTTTTATGCGATAACGATTAGTAAAAGATTGCTTTTTGCCGCTAATTATTGTATAATCTATAAAGTTGATAAAATCTTTTGTCAAAACAAATCATTACTCATTTAAAGGTGAACTATGGACAAGATTAGCAAGTTTAATCTGAAAAAGCTTCCGCTTATTTTAGGTGCGGCGGCTTTGGCGGTATCTATGCTCTTCACGGTTGCTTGTTCGGATAAAGGAGATTCGAGTTCTTCCTCTTCCTCTTCTTCCGAAACAAAAGTAACGCAAACGGATTATCAGACGATAGCGAACGGCGACTTCCAATTCGGCACGAACGAAAAAGAAGCCGCAGACTATCCCGTATACACAGGCGTAAGTTGGTCCAAATCAAACGATTCGGTATCTAACACTTCCGCGACCTCTTCGAGCTACCCTTCGGGCATTATCGACACGACCGATGACGTTTATAAAACGGTATTCGGCGATTCCGTCGAACACGCTCCGACGGCTAACCCCCGCACGCCTTCGTACTACGGCTTAGTCAAAAACGAGTACGTCTACTCGAAGGACAACGAGGACAAGAACGACGAAAACAAATACCCGACTTTCGGCACGAAAATCTTAATGATTCATAACTACTTGAAGTCCGAAAAGGGTAAAGGCACGGCGCAGAAGTTCACTTCTTCCACGACCGTCACCGTAGAAAATTACGGCAAAGTAAGCGTTTGGGTTAAAACCGACAAGCTTAAGACGAAAACTCAGACGGAAGATTACGGCGCGTACATTTCGCTCACCAACAACGCGGGCGAACAAAAATCCCCTCTCACGGTAAGAAACATCAATACTAACGGTCAGTGGGCGCGTTACGATCTTTACGTCGAAGCGAGCAGTTACGCTACTTCCAAAATAAAAGTCGTTTTAGGTCTCGGCAGCGGCAGCAGAAACCTCACCGACGGTTACGTCGAGGGTTTTGCGTTCTTCGATAACGTTACTTACGAAGAAATAACCAAGAGCGAATACGAAGCGGCTAAGGGAACGGCGGACGCCACGAAGAGTATCTTCAAGCTTGACGGCAGCGAATACGTAGACGCAACGGCACAAGACCTCAAAGTCGACCTCCCCGCAAAAACGGCTATTGACAACGGCGAAAAATCCGATAAGTACGTAGGAGATACGGAAGCGGCTGCAAAAGCAACGACCTATTCCGTCGCCATCTCCCACAAGCTTAGCTCTGATGCCGTAAACCTCCCCGCCGCAGGCACGGAACTCAACAAAGTTTACACCGACGCTTCTTACACGAACGCTCTTTACGACACGGGATACAAACCCTTTAACGAAATCGCAAGCCAATTCAACGGAGTCGAAAACCCCGTTTCCTCGACGGAAAAAACGCTTTACGTCAACCACAACGACGCAAACCTCGGCGCATCGACCAAAACTTTGTTCAAAGTAGGTTCGGGCAAAATAAAAGACGGCAAGTATTACATGCTTTCTTTCTATTCTAAGGTTAAAGCGGGCGCAGGGCAGACCGGCGCGGCGATTTCCGTAAACGAGCCGATGGCGGCGGAAGGCAAAAACTCCACAACCGTTCTTTCGGCATTCACGACCAACGATTACGAAAACGAAAAAACTTCCGACTGGGCTTTGACTAAGCTCTTCATCGCCAACAAGCTCGGCGACGGCGTCGAAAGAGAATACGAAATCGAAATCAACTTCGGTACGACGGCTAACGTAACGGATAAGTTCGCCTTAACGCAAGGCTACGCGCTCTTCACGGGATTTACCTTAACGGAACTCCCCGAGGACGAATATAACATCGCAACCACTTCCGAAACATATACGGGCAGCGTTTCGCTCGGTCTCGATATGATAAACGGCGTCGAAGAAGACAAGACCAACGACAGCTACAACTTCACCTACGGCGCAAGCGACAACTTCACCGTAAAAACCACCCCCGCCTCTTCCGTTATGAATTACACGGGCGTTGTGGGTAACCACAAGATGGTCGGCGGCGAAAAGACGACTTACACGAACGAAAACGTAGTGTCCGGTATCATCAACACCAAGTATATAGACGCTTACACCACACTCGCCCTCACGACTGACGAAGTAAACGCAATCAAGGCTCTTTCCAAGATAGGCGAAAACAAAGAACTTCAACCGCTCGTCATAAAGAACAACACCGCAACCTCTTACGGTTACATCGGCGCATCCAAGACCTTCTCCGCTGGCACGACGACGCTCGTTTCCGTCAAAGTAAAAGTACTCGGCAGCGCGAAAGCGTACGTTTACCTCGCGGTTGCCGATATGCTCGACGAAAGCGCGGGCGCGGTACTCACCCTCACCGGTGAAGCGCATAGCAACAACAATAGCAACACCAAAGAAAACGGATTTGAAAAACAGTTCGTTCAGGTAGTCACGAAAGACGACTGCAACGAAAAGGGCGGCTGGGCTACGGTCAACTTCGTTATCACGGCAGGCAATGCGGATATTTCGTACAGACTCGAACTCTGGAACGGCGCAAGAGACGAAAGCGTTAAATCAAGCGGCACGGTACTCTTCGACGAAGCCACGACTTCCACCCCCTCTATGGCGGAATTCAAAGCTAAGCTCGCCGCGGACGACACGATTGACGAAACAAAAACCATCAAGTACACGAGAAAGCCCTCTACCGTCAAGTACACCGACAAAGACGGCAAAGACGCAACGATGACGAGAACTTATACTTCCGAAGTCGTTTACGAACAGTACAAAGTATTCAAAACGGTTATCGCCACTTACGAAACGATTGACGTCGAACACGAACTCGACGAAAGAACGAGCGACAGCTCTTCTTCCTCCTCTTCGTCCTCCTCGTCCTCTACGGAAAGCGAAACGAGCTTCTCGCTCCCCTTGCAGATAGTTTCCATCGTGATTTCCGCATTGATGATAATCGCGATTGCTATAATCATCGTCAAGAAGATTGTCGGCGAAAAGCACAGAAAGAAAGTCGCTTCTCAGATTTTCTATCAGCGCGACAGCCGCGACGCCGCGCACGACGCGATAAAAGCAAACAAGGCTAAGCGCGAATCTGCGGCTAAGGCTAAGGACGAAGCGGAACCCAAAGCTCCCGCCGAAGAAAAGCCTTACGATTACGACAACCCCGAAAACAACGTTGAAAGCGAAGAACCCGCTACGGAAGAAGCAAGCGAACAGCCTGCAACCGAAGACAGCGAAACGCCCAAAGACGACGGAAACGGCGAAAACGCGTAATCGATAAACAACAAAATCGACGGCTACCCGAAAAGGTAGCCGTTTTCTTTAGGGATTGCATTCTTCATCACTAATTATTTTTGCGGCAATAAATCGGTTTTTGCTGCGTTAAACTCCCATCAATGTACGTCGAGTACTATTTCGGTCGTTTGCCTTGCAAAAACCGAACCGTAAACGGCGATTTCTTATCCGCAAAAATGCGAAGCACCTAAAAGAGCGTATTTTTTGATGATTTTTTGCGAGCGTGAGGGATGCTGTACTGAACGTACTGCGCCCGAACGGTCACAAAAAAGCGCGAAAAAGCCGCCTTTTAGGTAGTTAGTGATAAGGAATGCAATCCCTATGCTTTTCGCTTGTTTTTTGCGTTTGCGTAAATAACTCAAAAAAGAATTTTCCGCATCAAAAAAGAGGCTTTTCGCCTCTTTTTTCGTATGCTTAGTATGCCGTAGTTACTTATTAACGATGAATTTATCTACGTATTCGGTCATTTCGTCGTAATGTTTTTCGACTTCCGTTAAAAGCTTCATTTGCGCGCGGGCGCGGACTAAGTTGTGGTCGGGGTACTTTATCTTGAAGTATTCGTCGCCGTCGATATAATCGGTCAAAAAGCGCATTGCAAGCTCGCAGGTTATAACCTTTACGCCGAGCGGAAGAAGATGAATTTCTTCCTTTGTGAGAACGGAAGATACTTCCGACAAAAACCCGTCCGTGAAGTTTTTGAAAAGCTCCATATCGACGTTCATTTTGCTTACGTCCTTTTCGTCCTCCGGCGCCGTCGCCGCGCCGAAGCGGATAGCGTCGCCATAGTCATAGAGAACGGAACCGGGCATAACGGTGTCAAGGTCGATTACGCAAACGGCTTCGCCGGTAACGTCGTCCATAAGCACGTTGTTGAGCTTTGTGTCGTTGTGCGTAACCCTTAACGGAATTTTGCCGTTTTTGATTTCGTCCACGATTTCGCTCATCATTTTTCTCCTGTCGAAGAAGAAGTCGATTTCCTTTTCAAGGTCCTTAACTCTCCCCGCCTTATCCGCGGCAACCGCCGCCACGAAGGTGTAAAAACGCTTTTTCGTGTTATGAAAATCGGGTATGGTATCGGTGAGCTTTTCAGCCGGAAAATCGAAAAGATAACGCTGGAATTCTCCGAACCCTTTGCCCGCTTCGTAAAACTTTTTACCGTCGTCAATCTTATCGTAAGCGGTCGTGCCGTCGATAAACACGTCTGCGCGCCAATAGTTTCCGTTTCTGTCCTCGTAAAGATAAGTGCCGTTGTCGCATTTTATATAGCGCAAAACACGCCTTTCGGTGTTAATCCCGTCCTCGCGCATAGACTCGACAAGGTGGTCAACGACGTTTACTATGTTTTCCATAAGCCTTTCGGGGTCGCGGAACGCAATTGTGTTTATGCGTTGCAAAACGTAATGAACGACGCTCCCGTCCGCCTGACGGTAATACAGCTTGTATGTAAAGTTGACGTTGCCGTTTACAAGTTCTTCCGCGCTCTCATAAGTGCCTTCAAAGTCAAAGTGTTTGATAATGTGCTTGATGTCGTTATAAAGCATGCTTTCTCCTTAAGAACGTTCTTTTTAAAGCGAAAAATTTGTTCGCATTTATATATATGATATATTACCAAAAAAATTGCTTTTTGTCAACCCGGGATACGCCCGAGAAAGTAAACACGCCATAAAAAATTCCGCATTTCGGTTTAAAAAATACAAACCGCTTTGCTTTTGTACTCATTTAGTTGAGTTTTGCCGGTTTTTATGCTAAAATATCTACGAAAAATTATCCAACGGAGGCGCGGAATATGGACGAAAACAAAAAAGGAACAATGACCTATACATTTTTAATCGTTGCGCTCGTTCTCGCCGCAACGGTGTATTTTGTTCCGCTCGATATCTCTTCGGACGAAAACTTCAATAAGCTTTTCAAGGATATTATAATAAGGCTTATCGTTTTCGCTACGCTTTGCTTTGTCGTTGTTGCGTTCGGCTTAAAAAGCCTTTTACATTTCAAAAAACCGACTAAAACCGCTTTACCCGTGCTTTTTGCGGCGGTTTTCGTTGCTCTTGTCAACTTTCCGCTCCACGCGCTAATCGTCGGTTCGGCGAAAATCGACGACGGCGTGATGTGCGTAACGCTTGCCGCGGAATGCGTTGCGGTCGCCGCTATGGAAGAGCTCTTTTTTAGAGGTATCCTCTTTGAAGCCGTCGCCGACAAGCTGAAAGGCAAAAAGAACGCCGTGTTTTTTCAGGTTATAATAACCGCGGCGGCGTTTTCGCTCTTTCACCTTTTGAACCTTTTGAGGGGCGCGGGCGTGGGCGCGACGGCGTTGCAAGTATTGTACACCTTTCTTTTAGGCTGTCTTTTCGCTACCTTAAAGCAAGCGACGGGCTGCATTTGGTACGGCGCAATCGTACACGCTGTTTTCAACTTCGGCGGCAACGTCGTTTTCTACGCCGGGTCGGGACAGTTTCAGGACAAATTCTTTTGGATTGCCACAATCCTCGTAGGGCTTCTTGCGGGCGTAATAACGCTTTTAACGCTTTCAAGCGAAAACAGAAAGGAAAATTAACAACTTAAACGGCAAAACGGCAGAAAAGCTCCGCTTTTACAAGCAGAGCTTTATTTTTTTGTCGCGTTATTTTATCGTGAGATATTTTTCAGTGCCTTTATACAGCGTGCAGGAAACGGACGAGTAAGTCATATAGCCTTTTAACGCCGTTTCGACTGTGAACGTTGCCAAAACGTTGCCCGAAGAATCTTTGAGCGTGTATTCGCCCGCGGCAACGGTATTGCTCGACTTTTTAGAGCCGATTATTTCGTTCTGACGGCAACCGAAAGAGATAACCGTGCCGCCCGAAGTTCCGCTTGAGCCGTTCGAAGCGTTGTTTCCGCCAGCGCAAGCAGAAAAAGCAAGCGTAAAAGTTAAAAGAGAAATACATAAAACATAAAGTGATTTTTTATTCATGGTTACTACTCCTTATTTTGTTAAGCGCATTTTATCCCCTTTACCTAAAGCTCCGCTAAAGCAAAAAACTTTTTTCTTATTTTCCTAAAAAAATTTGCCCGCGACAAAAACGCCGAGAGCAAATATAAAAGCAAATATATATTATATATATTGATAGGAAAATACGCCGATAATCGCCTTATAGGCGCACTTATCGATATGGCGATATGCGCAAGCGTTTATTCGTCAAGCCCGCAAGAAGAAAGAACCTTTTTAAGCGTTTCCGCGGAAGAGCGCAAAGCTTCGATTTCCTTATCATTAGGCTTAATAGGCATTCGCGCTTCCACACCGTTTTCGCCTACTACGGACGGAAGACTCAAACAAACGCCGTCTATTCCGTAAAAATCATGGACGAGCGAAGAAACGCTTAAAACGGATTTTTCGTCGTTGACGATACATTCGCAAATGCGTTTTACCGCCATTGCAATTCCGTAATAGGTAGCGTGTTTGCGCTTGATAATCTCGTACGCGCTGTTTTTTACGTCCTCGGCTATTTTCGCCATAGCTTCGTCATGGTCGAAAAACCCGCGCATTTCGCAAAAGTCGTTTATCGGCACGCCGGAAACGTTCGCAGTACTCCAAAGAGCTATCTCGCTGTCGCCGTGTTCGCCGACGATAAACGAGTGAACGCTTCTGCTATCCACGCCGAGCCGCTCGCCGAGAGCGTATTTGAGCCTTGCCGAGTCAAGCACGGTTCCCGAGCCTATAACGCGGTTTTCGGGCAGTCCGCTTATTTTAAGCGCGGCGAAAGTTAAGATATCTACGGGGTTTGCGACTATCAAAAGTATGCCGCCGTAGTCGCGTTTTGAAATTTCGGGGATAATGCTTTTGAATATCGCCACGTTTTTATTGACTAAGTCAAGCCGCGTTTCGCCCTCTTTCTGATTTGCGCCCGCCGTGACGATGATTATCGCCGAATCCACCGCGTCGTCGTAAGACCCCGCGTAAACGCGCGTTTGCCCCACGAACGGCACGCCGTCCGACATATCCATCGCTTCGCCCTCGGCTTTGTTTTTGTCAACGTCAATAAGCACGATTTCCGCAAAAAGCCCGCTGTTTAACAATGCGAACGCCACGCTCGAACCGACGAACCCGCACCCTACTACCGCTACTTTGCGCTGATTTATATCTCTTCTCATATTTTTACCTCCTTAAAACACCGCGATAATTTACTTTCTGCTTAAAATGTTGCCGTTTATCGAGATTGTTATAACGCTTATCGGCAAATTTTTGCCGCTTTTTTCTGTTGCCGCATAAGCCGCGCGTTCTATACCGCCGCAACACGGCACTTCCATTCTTAAAACGGTGACGCTTTTTATGTCGTTTGCCGTTAAAATTTCGCCTAATTTTTGCGAATAGTCGGCGTTGTCGAGTTTAGGACAACCTATAAGCGTAACTTTGCCGCGCATAAATTCCGCGTGAATATTCGCGTAAGCGTAAGCCGTGCAGTCCGCCGCGATTAAAAGGTCCGCGTTTTTGAAAAACGGCGCGTTTACGGGCGCAAGTTTTATCTGACAAGGCCACTGAGCAAGGCAGGATTCCAATTTTTCGGTCGGAACATTATCCGTCGCGTTAGCCCTTTCAAGCTTTTTTGCCATGACAGACGGGCAAGTAAAGCCGACGTGCGCGTAACCCGCGCCTTTTTTTGCAAGTTGCTTCTTGCGCGCTTCAACGGCTTTTTCGTCGTAAGCGGCGGCTTCGCGTTCAACGAAAGTTATCGCGCCCGTAGGGCATTTCGGCAAGCAATCGCCGAACCCGTCGCAAAAATCGTCTTTTATGAGCTTAGCTTTGCCGTTCACCATTTCAATCGCGCCCTCGTGACAAGCGACCGCGCATGCGCCGCAACCGTTGCATTTTTCTTCGTCAATTTGTATTATTTTTCTTTTCATTTTGTTTTCCTTTTGTGAATAACGCGTTGTCTTTTTTACTGAAAAACCTGCCCGTGTAAGGCAGGTTTTATTGTGATAATCGCCTTATATGGCGACTTAACTACGGGAAGTGTAGTTGGGCGCTTCTTTTGTGATGTTGATATCGTGCGGGTGGCTTTCGATAAGACCGGCGTTGGTGATTTTGACAAACTCAGCGGTTTTAGCGAGCGTCTTTAAGTCGGGTGCGCCGGCGTAACCCATACCGGAGCGAATGCCGCCTACCATTTGGAAAACTATTTCCGCAAGGCTTCCGCGGTAAGGCACTCTGCCTTCTACGCCTTCGGGGACGAACTTGTTTGCGTCTTCCTGGAAGTATCTGTCCTTACTGCCGCAAGACATCGCCGAAAGGCTGCCCATTCCGCGGTAAACTTTAAAGCTTCTGCCCTGGTAAATTTCCATCTGTCCGGGGCTTTCGTCGGTGCCGGCAAAAAGCGAACCAATCATAACGGCGGACGCGCCCGCGGCAAGGGCTTTGACTATATCGCCGCTGTACTTTATGCCGCCGTCCGCAATGACGCTTATGCCGAGTTTTGCCGCCTCTTCGGCGCAATCCATAACGGCGGTAAGCTGCGGAACGCCTATACCCGCGACGACGCGCGTTGTGCAGATTGAACCGGGACCTATACCGACCTTAACGACGTCCGCGCCTACGTCATAGAGCGCGCGAACTGCCGAAGCGGTGGCGACGTTGCCGGCAATTACCGGCAAATTCGGGTATTTTGCCTTGATTTTTCTGATGTTTTCGATAACGTATTTCGAATGACCGTGCGCCGTGTCTACGGCAAGAACGTCCACTCTGTTTTTGACAAGCTCTTCAACCCTTTCAAAGGTGTCCTTAGCGGTACCGACCGCCGCGCCGACCAAAAGTCTGCCGTTTTTATCCTTTGCGGAATTGGGGTATTGACGGGCTTTTTCGATGTCCTTTATGGTGATAAGCCCTTTTAAGTATCCGTTTTCATCAACGATCGGGAGCTTTTCTATGCGCTTGCTCGCAAGAATTTTAACGGCGTCTTCAAGTGAAGTGCCTACGGGCGCGGTAACGAGATTATCCTTTGTCATGACAGCCGAAACGGGCTGCGTAAAATCGCTTTCGAAGCGCAAATCGCGGTTTGTCAGAATTCCCACGAGCTTGCCGTCGTCCGTCGTTACGGGAACGCCCGAAATGCGATACTTTCTCATGAGTTCCAAAGCGTCGCTCACGGATTGTTCGGGGTGGACGAAGAAAGGATCGGTTATAACGCCGTGTTCGCTTCTTTTAACCCTGTCGACCTCGCGCGCCTGAACTTCGATCGGAATGTTTTTGTGAATGATGCCTATGCCGCCCTCGCGCGCCATAGCGATTGCCATGCGCGATTCGGTTACGGTGTCCATTGCCGCGCTCATAAGCGGTACGTTAAGCTTAATTCCTTTGCACAGTTCGCTCGTCATGTCCACGTTTTGCGGAAGAACGCTCGAAGCGGCGGGGACTAAAAGCACGTCGTCGAAAGTGAGAGCTTCTTTTAAGATTTTTGCCATTACTGCCTCCGTTTCGTAAGTATTATTTTAT
Organism: uncultured Clostridia bacterium; assembly: GCA_934273135.1. GTDB lineage: Bacteria > Bacillota > Clostridia > Christensenellales > Borkfalkiaceae > UBA4636. The sequence continues at coordinate 3,524 of CAKQSU010000004.1, read as the reverse complement.
TATTTGATTTATATTCAGTTTGTCGTTCTCAATCGTTTTCTTTTCCGTTTCGGTAAAGGAAGAAAGGTCGAAAGAATCGAGTTTTTCCAAAATTTTCGTAAGCGTTTGCTTGTCCTTTTTTTGGGCGGCGGAAAACATGAGCGCGCGGAGAGCCGAACCCGACGGATATGCCGAAGAGTAAAAGGAAAGATATTCCGAAGCTTTTTTAAGCGCGTCGTCGCCTTTAGCGACGGTATAAAGCGATTTTACCGAATGAGAAGTCATCAAATCATAGTAAGATTCGCCTTGCGCCGCGGTTTTGCAATATTCCTTGAAGCTTTTTTCCTCGCAATACTTAGTGACGTACTCGGCGGAAAGAGAAGCGTTGTCCTCCTTAAAGCACAAAAGTTCGGCAAGCCTCTTTAAGTCCTTTTCGTCGCCGCTTTTGTCGTAAGCGCGCCGCATGAGCCTTACCGCGCCGCCGTAATTGCCGAGATTTTCGTAAAAAGAAGCGAGCGGAGCGGGCAGAAACAGCGCGAAAAAGCCGTATATAAGGAGCAGAGCGGCAAGAATTGCCGCTACCGTAGAAAGAGCTACTTTAAGTGCGAATTTCCCCATAAATTACTCCGTTTGTTTTTTATAAATTATATCTATATTTAGATAAATATTTAGATAAATTTTTAATATTCTATCATAAATTATCGTTAAAAGCAACAAAAAAACGACAAAATTTCAAATATCCCGTAATAAAGCGCAATGCAAGCGAATAATCTTTATTCGAGGCAATTTTTATATGAAAACGAAAGTGTTTTTTGTTGTTTTGTTCGTCTGTTTATCCGTATTCGCCCTTTCTTCTTGCGCCGGTGCGCCCGACTACGCGGCAAACGTGAGCGAAGTAAGATACGTCTTATACTCCTTAAACGGCGAAAGCTTTACGGGCGAAGCATACCTTACCCTCCGCGAAACGCCGTTTATAGACGACGGAAAAACGGGTGACGTAAAAAGCTATCTTATTTTGCGCTTTGTCCCTTCGCCCGCCGCACTCTCATCGGAAGTAACCGTAAGCGTGGGAGAACGTTCTGCGGAGCTTACTTTTAGAGCCGAGTCGGAAGCGTACGTCGCCACGATTTCGGCAGAGGACTTCGACGAAAATAAAAGTATTTTAAAATACCGCGCCGGAGACATCTACGAAGAAGTTTCGTTTAACCGTCTGTCGGGCGGCGAGGAACAATATAAAAAAATATTATCGACGTTCGTTTCTCAAAAAAGCGAGCTTCTCAAAAGTTTGGAAAAAGAGCAATTCGAACTGAGAATCAGGCTGATGCGGCGCGACGAAAAGAATTTTTGGTACGTCGCGATTGTCACAAACGAAAAAACGCAATGTTTTTTAACGGACGAAAACGGTAAAATAATCGCCGAAAAAGTCACTAAAAACAACGCTTAATAAATAAACTAAACGGGCAATCGCATAAAGCGAAAGCCCGTTTTTCGTCTTAAAAATTACCGTGGAGAATATCGAGAAGCTTAGGTGCAAAACCCAAGTCGTCAAAGAACTTGTTGAGCGGGTTTATTCTGTACACAAAGCCCGACACAACGTTGGCGCGCAAAACCTCGTCCGCCGCCTGCAAGCTGCCCGCGTCCGCAAAGGCGTGAATGCAACCGAAAATACAAGCGATAACGCCGATGTAAAGGCACACGCCCACAATGCAACCCGCCACCTTGCTTACAACGCTTGCCGCGCCGTTAAGATGCACGTTCGAAAAGAGTGCGCCGACAGCCTTAAACAAGAGGATAACTATTATGTACGACAGAATGAACGAGAGAAGCGCGAACACGGCGATTGCAAAACCGTCGCAAACGTACTGACTCGGGTAAACGCCCGAATTACCTACGACTTTATAAAACGCCGCCGAAAGCGCGTCTATTATTCCGAAGACCTGGAACAGGAACAAAAACCCTGCGGTTATAGCAACGATAAGCGCAACGCGAAGAAGGAAGCGAAGCACCCCGCCGAATATACCGGTGATTCCCGCCTTAATACTGCCAAAGACAGTAAGCGCGAGCAGTAACAAAACCACTACGTCAAGTATCCAATACATATTTCACCTCAAACCGCCTTTCCGCACAAATTTTAAGCGCGAAAAGACGATTAACTAAGATATATCTATTATATTAAATAATTTTATCGTTGTCAATAGTTTCCTTAAAAATTTCATGCATTTTAAGGTCTTTTAAGCCCCGTAAGCGGTAATTTTCGGCAATTCTTCACAAACAAACGTAAAGACTTGAGAAAAAAGCGTGTTTAAGGGAGCTATAAAGCTACATCTTGAAGCTGTCTTTGAGCGATACGATTTCGGAAAGAATAATTTTGCCGTTTTCGACCATTTTTTTGTAGTAACCTTTACGGAGAAGCTGGAAGCTTTCGCCGTCTTTGGCTTCCTCGATGTATTTTTCGGCGAAGCCTTGTAAAACCGTAAGGCTGTGTTCGTTCATTCTCTCGGAAAAATCCTGCCCCGGGTATTCCGCATCCTTTAAAAGGTATTCGTACTGCCTTACTTCGACGGGAACGGCGTTTTTGGCGTCTACCCACTGAATGGTGCCTTTAACTTTTATGTCGCTGCCCGCTTCGCCGCTCTTAGTACCGGGTAAAACGGAGCAATGAACGAGCTTGACGTTTCCGTCCTCGTCCGCCTCGTAACTGTCGCACTTAACGACGTACGCGCCTTTGAGCCTTACGAGTCCGCCCACCTTCATTCTGAAATACTTAGGCGGCGGGCATACGGAAAAGTCCTCGGCGTCGATATAAATCTCGTTTGAGAAAGTCATTTTGCGCTTGCCGAGCTCTACTTTGTTCGGGTTAACGTCGATTTCCGCGTCCTCTTCGCCCTCTAAGTTGTCGATAACGACTTTTATCGGGTTAAAAACAGCCATGGCGCGGGGAGCTTCCTTATTGAGATAATCGCGCGCGAAATGCTCAAAATACCCTACTTCTATCTCGGAATTAGCCTTTGCAACGCCTATTTCTTCGCAGAAGTTTTTGAGTGCCTGCGCCGGTATACCGCGGTTCCTGAGTCCCGTCAAGGTCGGCATGCGCGGGTCGTCCCACCCGGAAACCATATGTTCTTCGACGAGCTTTTTGAGATATCTTTTGCTCATAACGGTGTTCGTTATGTTGAGCCTTGCAAATTCTATCTGGCGCGGCTTGTGAGTTACGCCCGTGTTTTCCACAACCCAATTGTAAAGCGGACGGTGGTCTTCGAATTCGAGCGTGCAAAGCGAATGTGTTACGCCCTGCATGGAGTCGCAAATGGGGTGCGCATAGTCGTACATCGGATAAATGCACCATTTATCGCCGGTTCTATGATGCGTTGCGTGGAGAACGCGGTAAATAACGGGGTCGCGCATATTGATGTTGGGCGAAGCCATATCTATCTTCGCGCGCAACACCTTTTCGCCGTCCTTATACTTGCCTTCCTTCATTTCTTCAAATCGATATGACATCCTGTCGCATATTCCTAACATATCACGTCATCTTGTCCTACCGT
>CAKQSU010000003.1 GCA_934273135.1 uncultured Clostridia bacterium | reverse complement strand
GGTATCAGTACCTCGAAGCAATTTCCGCGGACCTCTATGCGAAGTTGCAGGAAAAAGGCACGCAGAAAGCGGCTAATTCGCCTTTAAGCGATGAGGAAGCCGCCAAAAAGATGCTCGAATACGGCAAAAACAATCCGAGCGATGAAAACGAAGCGGAACTTATCGACTATCGCGGACTTGAATATAAAGACGCCGATTGGAATAAGCTTTTAACTCAGATTTCCAAAAACGAACTCGACACGCTTATCAATCTTGCGGGATATAGAACGGCGCCGATAAAGTCGGTAAACAAACCCGCTTCTATAGACCTTGACGGACCCGCAGGGCTTAACAATATGGTAGGTCATGCTTTATATACCATTACCTATCCCGCCGAAGTCACTATTGCCGCTACCTTTAACAAGGATATTTCCGAGCAGTGGGGAAGATTCGTCGGCAACGACGGTTTAAGAGATAACGTTAAGGCGAACGCCTGGTATGCGCCCGCATGCAACATTCATCGCACTCCTTTTGCGGGAAGAAACTTCGAATATTTCTCGGAAGATTCCTTCCTTTCGGGCGATATGACGGCTGCGGCGGTTGGCGGCGCGGCAAGCAAGGGTATGTTTGCTTACGTCAAACACTTTGCGCTCAACGACCAGGAAGACCACCGCACCGACAACGGTTTGGCGACTTTTTCAAACGAACAAGCCATAAGGGAAATTTATCTTAAACCCTTCCAAATGGCGGTAGAAACGTCGACTCCCGCCGAGGTCAAATATTATTCTCTGAACTCGAAAACGGGCGAATATGAACAAAAGACGACTTCCGTACCCGCATGCCGGGCGATAATGTCCTCGTTCAACCGTATAGGTTACACTTGGGCGGGCGGCGATTACAGGCTCATAACCGAGGTTTTGCGCAACGAATGGGGCTTTAACGGAATAGTTTTGACGGACTATTCGCAAGGCGGAACGAGCTATATGCACAACGGGCAAATGTTGCGCGCCGGCGCGGACCTTGCGCTCACGCAATACACTTGGGGCGGAAAGTTCACGGTAACGAGCAACGCCGACATATACTACGCTCAGCAAGCGGCTAAGCACACGCTCTACACCGTCGCAAATTCGAACGCGATGAACGGGCTTATCCACGGCGTAAGCGTTACGGAAGCGGGCTTTGCGTACTATACTCTCGTGCTTATCGCGATAGACGCTGTTTTAGGCGGAGTATTCGTGTTCGCGGGCGTGGAAATACTTATGGCGTACTTGAGGAAAAAGAAACAAGTCGAGCTATAAGTCGATTAACCGCATATTTTTAGGGGTTTAGAGAGTGAAAAACGTCGCTTAAAAGGACTGTCGCAAAACTGCGGCAGCCCTTTTTTGCAACAAAAACGCGCGTATCCTTTAAAAGGGTACGCGCAAAATTTTTGTCTGTTTAGTCGTTGTCGGGTTTTTCGGAGTTGCCGTCTACGGCGTTCGCTATAACGTAGAAAAGGGGAACGGAAACAAACATAACCCATAAGGGGTGCCAAAGCCCTTTGCTCATGCCTAAAAAGAGGTATACAAAGGTAATAAGGCACGGAAAATTGAACGGGGTCAGCTTTCTTTTGCGGACGCATTCGAATATCGAAATGAAGACGGGTATCGTAACGTATAACGTCCAGCTTATAATCCAACCGTTGAACATAAAGCCCCAGAGAAGCGCCGCTACCGTCGTTAAAAGGACGTACGCGCCGCAAACGGAATCTATCACGATATTGCGCTTGTTGTAAGTCTTTTTGCCGTTTTCGTCCGTTCTCGTCGGCTCTTTCTCGTTTGCGCTTTCGCCGGATTCCGATTTTTCTTCGCTTGCGTAAGCCGGGGAGGCGGCTGCGCTTTTCTCGACTGTCGCCGCATCTTCGCCCGAGTCTTTTATGCCCACGATTTCGTCAATCGAAACGCCGTAAAGCTTTGCAAGGCGAATAAGATTATCCGTGTCCGGCAACGATTCGCCGCGCTCCCATTTGGATATCGCTTGCCTTGAAACGGCGAGCTTGTCGGCGAGTTCTTCTTGCGAAAGTCCTTTTTCCTTTCTTAATTTTATAAGGTTGTTCTGCATACTGTCGCGCTCCTTTTCGGTCGGGGTTTTGCCCGCCTTTTGTTTACGCCTATATTTTACACCGCTTGAAAAAATTTTACAAGCGATTTTTATAGAAAACAAGGTTGCGCGGCGGATATATGCGTTTGCACAAGCGCAACTATAGGTTGCGCCTACGTTTTTTTGCACGGAGATGAGTCGAGTTGCGATAAAAAAAGTCGTTTTTTTTGAAGTTAAGTAATAATTCGACCGTTTGAGTAAAAGGTATTGATTTATGACTTTTCGGTGGTATACTTTTAAAGAAGCAAAATTTAAAACAATCTCTAAACTTGAATTGTCGTATTCGGAAAGCAAAACTTTGCGCTTTATGGTTATAACGTTGTGTAGTCGCAGACTCGCTCAAGCAGGGTTTCGGCTCATTATTTTAAAATTATCGAAAACAAAAAGACGGAGGCAGTATGAAGAAAAACAAATTAAAAACACCTTTTTTTGTGACTATTTTTGCAATGGCGGCATTGTTGTTGCTCGCTCTGGCGATAACGGCGCAATGCGTGTGCGCTTATTATGACGGCGTTGTCCGTGATTTTCTCGGCGTTATCGGCGAAACGAGAGTAAGAGAAGCTCATGACGGGTTAAATAAAAATTACTACTTGTCAGATTATGAATCGATTGATAAGCTGAACGAATATGAGAGAAGGCTCGTTCGTGAGATAGGCGGCGAAGGCTACGTGCTTCTGAAAAACGCGGGAGGCGGAAAGGGTTTGCCGATTGCTACCGAAAAAAACGATAAAACCAAACTGAGTTTATTTTCCCATTCATCGGTTGACCTTATTGCGGGCGGCACAGGCTCCGGAACGGGGAGTTCCGACGTGGACTTAAAGACTGCTTTAGAAGCTTGCGATTACAAGGTAAACGGGGTCTTGTGGAATTTTTATCTTACGGGTAACGGCAGCTCGTACAAGCGTGGTCCCGGTTCCGTTAATTACGGGCATGGCAAGGAAGATTGGAGAATCAACGAATGTCCTCTTTCGGTCATGAAAAAGGAGAAAGGGTTGTTGCAGTCCGCCGTCGGAACGAAAGCTATTTTCGTTCTTGCGCGAACGGGCGGAGAAGGTCGCGATTTGGCGCGCGGCATGCAAGAGCATACGGGTTTAACCGAAGATAAGAACAAACACTACCTCGAACCGGATTCCGTAGAGCTTGAAATAATAAGCTACCTTAACGAGAATTTTGACGACGTTATTTTGTTGGTGAACACAAACAATGCTCCGGAACTCGGTTGGGTTGAAAATTATTCGTCGATAACGGCTGTTTTGTGGGTACCGGGCGGCGGCGGAGAAACGGCTTCTTCCGTTGCCGATATCGTTTGCGGGAAAGTCAATCCGTCGGGGCGGCTTGTAGATACGTTGGCTTATGACGCTTTTTCTTCGCCCGCCATGGCTAATTTCGGCGATATACGTTATTGTATCGGCGGCGCGCCGGCGACTGTCGACGGCAAACCTTTAACGGACGAAAACAACTCTTCCAACAGAAACAACGGATATTACGGCGTTTCTTACGACGAGGGTATATACGTAGGGTATAAATATTATGAAACAAGATATTACGATAAGGTTTGCAACGTCGGCAATGCGGGCGATTACGACTATTCGTCCGTAGTACAGTATCCGTTCGGCTTCGGTCTTTCGTATACGGAATTTTTGTGGAGCGATTTTTCTTTTTCTCTCCTTAACGACGGGAATTTTCTTATCGAGGCAACGATAAAAAACGTCGGTTCCGTTCCCGGTAAAGAAGTGGTTCAGGCGTACGTTTCCGCACCGTATACGGAATTCGACAAAGTAAACAAAATCGAAAAAGCCGCCGTTTCGCTTGTCGGGTACGCAAAGACGAAGCTCCTGTCTTCCGGCGAAAGCGAGAGGGTAAAAATAGAAATAGATAAAGAAGAGCTTTTAAGTTACGACGACGTCGTCGAAAAGTCGTACTTTCTCGAAAAGGGAAGATATTATTTTACTCTTGCCGATTCGGCTCATTCGGCGGCGGATAACGTTCTTAAAGCCGAGGGCAAAAACGTCGAAGGGGATGAAAATTTTGTGGCGTATCGGGATGTTCCCGCTACTGAAATCGTAAGAACAAACGCGGCGGGAAAAGAGGTGACAAACGTCTTTGACGACGCTAACTATATAGACAGAAAATCTTACTTGTCGCGCGCCGATTGGGTGGGAACGTTTCCCGTTACGCACGGCAAAAAATCAAAAAACAAAAGTCTTTATTCCGAACGCGGCGGATACACGCTCGAGGAGGAAATTTCGCAAAAGTTGTATGACGATTTGTGTAAGAAAGGAACGGCGGAGGCGGCTTTAAGCCCCGTTAAGGATGCCGATGTTGCTTCTAAGGCGAGAGAGTTTTCTTCGGGCGGCGGGCTTGAATTGATAGACTACAGAGGGAAAAATTTCAAAGACGCCGACTGGGGCGCCCTTGTCGGGCAGATGAGCAAGGAGGAAGTGGGAACGATAATCAATCTTTCGGGATACGCTACGGCGCAAGCGGCTTCGATTGTCAAGCCCAAAGCCGTGGATTTGGACGGACCAATGGGATTGAACCTTATGGCTACGCATGAACCGTTTTCCGTTGCTTATCCTGCGGAAGTGACTATTGCCGCGACATGGAACAAGGCTCTTTCCGCAGCCCACGGGAACGCTGTCGCTAACGACGGATTAAGAAGCAACGTTCTTGCTTCCGGATGGTACGGACCGGGGCTTAACATTCACCGTACTCCGTTTTCCGGCAGAAATTTCGAATATTATTCGGAAGACGCTTTTCTTTGCGCGAACATGTCGGAAGCTGCGGTTCGAGCGGCAGCGGAAAAAGGTATGTATTCGTTTGTCAAACACTTTGCGCTTAACGACCAGGAAGATCACAGAGATCAGAACGGCTTGGCGACGTGGGCGAACGAGCAGACCATTCGTGAAATATATCTTAAGCCTTTCCGCAAGGTCTTTGAAAGCGGAACGGTGAAGACGAGGTATTTTAACCATGCCGATTCCGATAAAGAAGAATTTGCCGATACGCCCGTTGCCCTTGCCGTTATGACATCGTTTAATCGTATCGGCGCGACCTGGGCAGGTGGAGATTATAGGCTGATAACCAAAATTTTGCGTGAGGAGTGGTGTTTTAACGGCATAGTTTTGACAGACTATTCTAACGGGGCGGAAAGCTATATGCACACCGAACAAATGCTTTGCGCCGGGGGCGACGCGCAACTTTCGCAATACGGAACGATGTTTTCTTCTCTCGACGGAGCGAACGCATACTACGCCCAACAAGCGATGGCGCATGTTTTGTATACCGTCGTCAATTCCAACGCAATGAACGGTTTTTCGCACGGAGCCAAAATAGGGTCGAAAGGCGTGCCTACGTATTATTTTATCGTTGCTGCAATTTACGTTTGCTCGGCGGCGATCGCGGCGACGGGAACCGTGCTTACCGTTCGGAGAATAAAAAAGGATAAGACGGCTCGGTAAAGTAAACACTCGCAGCGGCGTTCGGGCGCATATCACGGCTGTTTGAAAGCTTTGTTAGGCTAAAAATGCGGCGGAGAAAGATATTTGTTCTTTTAACTAAGATAAATTCACGTTTGCCTCTTGAAAAATAATTTTTATTGTGGTACAATATGATTAAGTCAAATAAAAAATCCCGTAGGGGTTGTATCCGTGACAAGGGGGAAAACGATATGGTTACTCGTTGTATAGCAGTCGTTGAGGACAGCGAAGATTCGTTTGAGCGGTTGCGCGAAAATCTCGACAGGTTTGCCGAAGAAGAAAACATGACCTTAAAAATCGACCGTTTTGCGAGCGCGCTCGATTTTTTGGCACGCCCGACAAACTCTTACGCCGTTGTGTTTATGGATGTACGTTTGCCCGATATCGACGGAATGACGGCGTCGAAAAAGCTGCGCGAAACAAACAAAGCGATTTCCGTTATTTTTGTTACGAGTCTTGCTCAGTACGCGCGTTTCGGTTACGAGGTGGACGCCGTAGGGTACATGATAAAACCTGTCGAGTATTATGCGTTTTCGCTTGTTTTTAAAAAAGCGTTGAAGTTGTATCAATCGCGAGAAGAAACGGACATGCTGTTCGAGCTTCCCGGCGGCAAATACAAGATATCGATAGATAAGCTCATGTACGTGGAAATAATCGCGCACAGACTGTATTTTCATCTCGTGGATGACGTTATAGAGATGACGGGAACGCTGAGCGACATCGAAAAAAGGCTTAAAGGACACGGTTTTGCGCGTTGTAACAGCTGTTATCTTGTGAACATGCGGCACATTAAAAGCGTGAAAGGTCTCGATGTCGAGATAGGCATAGACGTTTTGCATATAAGCAGAGCGAAGCGCAAATCGTTTATCGAAGAGCTTTCCGCCTGGTATATCGAGAGGGGAAATACGAGCCGTGAGTAATTTGTTTTCCGCCGCGCAAGCCGTGGGTTTTGTTGAGACTTATTTTGAAGTAATTGCGGAGTGGATAGTTGAGTTTTACGTTATTTTTGCATTGATAATCGCTCCGCTCAAAAAACGCAAAAACTTTGTTATCAAGCTTATAGCGGGGTTTTTAGTCGTTCTCGGCGTAGCGGTCGGCGTTTCTGTTTTGTACAAAGCGGTAGGAAACAAGGTTTGGGGCAGAGCCTTGGTGTACGCCATTCTTTTCTGCGTTTCGGTCGCGCATTTTATGTTGCTTTTCGATTTGCCCGTTCTCCTCGTAATAGTTTTTGCCGACCTTGCGTACGTTATTCAAAACCTCATTTACAGGCTGTTTCGTCTGTCGTGGATCATTATGTCGTTTGTCGGAGTAATTCCGTCGGAAGGCATAGGTTCGGCGGCGTACAAAACGGTTTATTACATTCAGTTTTTGTTGCAGGCGGTCATTTTTTACTTTGTTTGCATGCGCGCGGCGCGAAAGCTTGTTTCCGAGCGCAGACTTGCCGAAACGGTCGTAATAGTATCGACCATAATAATCCTTGCGTTGGACGGCGTTTCGTCGATGACGGACATAGCAAGCGACGCGCTTGCTTCAAAATATTATTCTCACGGGGACGCTTTTATCTTTTTTATAATCGTTGCGGCTAATCTCTCCGCGATACTCACTAACGTTTGCGTGATCATTCTGCTGTTTAATTCCCGAAGAAAAAATCAGCTTCAAGACAAGGTTGAAACGCTCGATTATCTTTTGGCGCAAAGTAAAAAGCAATACGAGGTCAGCAAGGAAACAATCGAAGCCATCAACTTAAAGTGCCATGACATGCGCCACAGAGTAAGCGCGATGCTCAGCGATAAAAACATCCCGAAAGATACCCTTGCGGACGTTACGGAAACCATTTCCATATACGACTCCTCCATCAAAACCGGCAACAAAACGCTTGACGTGATTCTCACGGAAAAAGCACTTGTATGCGGTCATGAAAAAATCGTGTTTTCGTGTATAGCGGACGGAACCGCCGTTAATTTTGTGGACCGTGTGGACTTATGCTGCCTTGTCGGAAACATTCTCGACAACGCCGTGGAAGCTTGTAAAAAAATTCCGGACGAAAAGAAACGAATAATAGATTTTTCAGTTAAAAAAGCAAGCGGGGGCGTCGCATTGGTTGATGCTTGGAATTATTATGAAGGCGAGCTTATAAAAACCGACGGAGAATTCGGTACTACGAAAGCGGACAAGACTTATCACGGGTTTGGCTTGAAAAGCATAAAAAACGTAGCCGAAAAATACGGCGGAAGCGTAAACACGGAAACGGACGGCGGAATATTTCGAATATCCGTGGTGTTGTTTGATTCATCGACATAAATTAAAGAAAAGAGACCGTCCGCGAAGATTTTTGCGGACGGTGTTTTACCGATTAAGTAAAAAAACGCCTAATAATGTTCTACCTATTGCTTTATCTTTCTTTATCTGTTACAATTCCGTTGTGAATAAAGGAGCTTAATCGGATAATGAATAACAAATCGCATAAAAAAATTTCAATTCTTTCGCTTCTTTTGGCAATATGCATTCTTACTTTCGGAGTTTTGTTCGGCGGATGCGCAAAAACAGACGGGTTTTACGACAAAATAGTCGAGGACTTCGGCGTTATGAAAAACATACCGGACTATAAAACAAGCGAAAAGATACAGGCGACGAAGGAGACGGTCTCTTTTCACGGCAGATATTACGAGGACAAAGATTTATCGGCGACGATGATCTCTTTTTCAAACTCCGGTTTTACGGTCAGGTTTATCGGAACCGCGCTTGAGGGAACTTTTATCACGACGCGGGCAGATGATGTTAGGAATAAGCCCTATATTGCCGTTGCCGTAGACGGGAAAACCGACCCGTCCGATTGTTATGCGCTTCAATTTTCTTCAAACGGCAAGTATGCGAACGGCAAATCGATGAAAAACGGAATGTTTTTGCATGAAAACGTGACGATTGCTTGCGGTCTCGAATACGGTGAACATGTCGTTTCCGTCTATAAAAGAAGCGAATGCGCAACATCGAGGTTGGGGATAAAAACCGTTTCTACCGACGGAAAATTCCTATCGCCTCTAAAAACGGACAAATTGAAAATAGAAGTTTTCGGCGATTCGGTCAGCTGCGGGTATGCGGTGGAATCGGACAGTTATTACGAAAGGTTTACAACCCGAACCGAAAACGCGATGAAGACCTTCGGATATTATTGCGCTTATCTTTTAGGCGGAGAGGTTTCGACCGTTGCCGCGGGCGGCTATCCTATGTATAAGTCAGTGTACAGCGAATACAACAGACCCGACTGTATTCCCGACATGTTTTCTATGGCGGAGTTCGAATATCAGACTTCCTTTGTTCATTCGTGGGACAATTCGTTTTATGTTCCGGACGTAACGGTTGTGGCGCTCGGCGCGAACGACGGTAGTTTTTTGAGAAAATATGAAGAAAAAACTAAAGAATACAACGAATTCCTTTCGGGCTTTGAAGCAGCGTGCGAAAAATTCATAAATAAAATTTTTTCCGCATACCCCAAAACTCTCGTAATCGTATCGGACGAGATAATTGCCATAGAACCTGCGTTGAGCAAAATCCTCGACGAGGTTGTATCTAAATACGCCGCCGACGGAAAGAATGTGGAGAGGGTTAAGTACAAAGCCGCGTCTCTTGCGAAAGATCGCACTCTTCCCGGAGAGGGGCATCCGAACGAGGAAATGCAGAGAATAGCCGGGTACGAACTTGCTCGGGCAATATCCGAAAAGCTCGGGCTGAGTTTTGATGACGAGGGGTTCTTCGATAAATATAATTCGAACGACTTTTCACGATAAAAAAACAAAAAAACAACAAGGAGTTGTATGATGAAAAAACGTATCTTTGCACAAATTGCGGCGTTGGTCGTCGCCTTTACCGTTTTGAGCGGTTGCGGCATCAACGTCGGCAACAGCGGATTCGGCTCGACGCGAACCGACCCGCAAGCCCAAACAATAACCGTTTCGGAAGGTGAGGGACAAGTCGTATCCTTGCTTCAAACGCCTGCCGCCGATTACGTTAAAGCGATGAAAAGCGTAGTTATAAAAGGCAACGATTATTGCTTTAACGATGAAGCGGGAAAAGGCGTGGAGGTTGCCGACTTTTGGAACAAGAATACAAACGTTTCTCAAGCCAACGTCGTTCGACTGAAATGGAAAGCGACAAAAGCCCCGTATAACGTTTATCTTGCCACAAATTCCTCTTTCGACGAAGCGCACGAGTATTTTACGAACGCAAACGAGATTATCGTTTCCAATCTCCGTATGGCAACGACTTATTTTTGGAAAGTCAAAAACGCTTCGGGCGAGGAAAACAAGACCTCGTATTTTTCGACCGAGGACACCGTGAGAGCAATGGAAACGGGGTATGTAAACAACGTGCGCGATCTCGGCGGAAGAATGACCTCTTCCGGCAAGAGGGTTAAGCAGGGTATCATATATCGCGGCGCGGAGATGAATATTCAATCCTATAAGGACGAAAACGGCGGCTTTCACGCGATAAATTTAAGAAAGAGGGAACTCGATACTTTAAAGAACGATTTGAAAATCGGAACAGAAATAGATTTTCGCACCGACGCGGAAACGCTATCGATGACGGAATCTCCTCTCGGCGACGAAGTGTCTTATTATCGCTACCCGATAGCGTCCTACACGGGCATGTTCTGCAAGCATTCCAACGGCTCGGACAAGCCCGAAATGCGCGATTATTACCAAAAGACGCTCAGGCTTCTTGCCGCGGCGACGGAAGATAACGCAGCGTTTTTTCATTGCTGGGGCGGAGCGGACCGTACGGGTACGATAGGTTTTTTGATTAACGGCTTGCTCGGCGTAAGCTACACCGACCTTTTAATAGACTTTGAAATGACGACTTTTTCCAACAATTACCGTATGCGCCGCGACGATCCCGACAACTATAACCACTTCGAGTCTATGGTTAACGAGCTTATCGCCAATTACAGAAAGAGCGAAGACGAAACGATTTCGACCGTTGTCGAACGCTACATGAGAGAATGTCTTAAGCTCACCGAAGCCGACATAACGGCTTTGAAAACAAACTTAATCGAAGACTGAGGTGAAAATAATATGAAAAAGTTTATATCGGTTATTTTGACTTTGTGCCTTATGGCGACAGTGGCTTTTGCGAGCGGCTGTAAGTTGACGGACGATGGGTTGTATGACCCCGATAAAGTGTTGTCTGCCGCCCCGGCGTTCGTATCTAAAAAGCTCGTCGGGCTTGACGAAGACACTTCCACGATTTTCTTGGCGTCCGACGCGCGCGGTAACGGCGATCCTTTCGGCGTTATTTGGAGCGAAAACAATGTTAAGTTCGACAAGGACGAAGCTACGCTTACGCTCTCGGTAGACAAAAGAGACGGCGTGTATTACGGCGGAGAACTGAAAACAATCGGAACGGCGGGCGCCGTGCAGTACGGTTATTTCGGTTGTAAAATGAAACCGAGCAACGTTGTCGGAACGGCTTCGACCTTCTTTACCTATACGGGCGAATACGAAAACAATCCGCATGACGAAATAGATATAGAGTTTTTGGGCAAGGACACCACAAGGGTGCAGTTCAATTACTTTGTAGAGGGGCAAGGCGGTCATGAATATATGTACGAACTCGGTTTCGACGCAAGCGAGGATTTTCATGACTATGGGTTTTATTGGGACGAAAACACTATATGCTGGTATGTAGACGGCAAAGCCGTTTATGCCGTCAGAGGTCGTGTTCCGGCTAATCCGCAAAGGGTTTACATGAACTTCTGGGCGGGAGAGAAGAGCAACGAAGGCATAATGGCGTGGATGGGAGAACTATCCGATTCCGCATTGCCGGCAAAAACCGTTTACAAGGAAGTGAACGTTGCGTATCTCAACGGTCGCGCGCCCGCTATTCCCGTTCCCGAGTATATCCCGGAAGGAACAGAGTTCAATGCTTTTACAATGACTTTCGACAAAGGTTCGACAGACGTTTATTCCGTTACCGCCAATGAAGATTTTACGGCTTCCACGATATCGTACGACAGAATTTTGCCTAAGACCTATAAGAACGTTTACGGCATTCTTCCCGAGGAAGTAGCCAAAGCAAAATTTGTCACGATGAAGATAAGAAACAACAAACCCGACGATTACGTTAAAGTTAGGGCGGACGTCATGTCCGAAACGGCTAACGCCGCCGGAATAAAAGTCATCAACGACAAAGCGTGGATGGACGGAGAAACCGTCAAAACCGATCTTAAATACGGCGGTTCCTTCTTCGATATCCCTGCGGGCGAGGAAGTTACATGCATTATAAGATACGTGGGTATTCCTTCGCGACTTATGTTTATGATAGACTCTTGCGCAAGAACGGACAAGGAATTCTTCGCCGGTTCGATAACGGTATCTTCTCTCGGCTATGCCGGTGAAAACGACTTTGTGGAACAGCGCGTCACTCTCAGCTCCAACTATGAGGTTCTTTCTCCCGGCGGCACGGTTAAACTTATCGCCGACGCGACCGGAGAAGTCGAATGGAGTTCCGACAATGAAAACGTCGCTACCGTAAAGGACGGAATTGTTTCAGCAATTGGCGAAGGCGTTGCCGAGATTACGGCTAAGTGCGGATACGCCGCGGCAAAATGCACCGTAAAGGTAAGCAGCGCAAATCCGAAGGATGAAGAAACTTCGGAGATAATTTCCGACGATAAAGACTACGCCGATGTTTCAAAAATAACGAGAGTAAACGGAACGTGCGTAACGGAAACGGAAAATACTTACGGAAAATCCGCAAAAGGTCTTGCCTGGAGCGGTGCTACTGCTGGCGAAAGCCTATACTTTATGACGCCCGGCTCTAAGGTAACGACGGACGGATATATCGAGTTCTTCGTCAAAAACGTCGGGCATACCCCTTCTTCAAACGGCGAAACGATAAACGGACTGTTCATCGTTTTATATGATTCCACATATAAAACAAAGTTAAGCTCCGAAGTAAAAGCTTATAAGGAATACAACTCTCAATACCGCACGGAAGCAGGAAATCTTTGGTATAAGTATAAGTTGCCGTTAAGCCTTTTCACGACTGAGGGTGTATCGTTTGCCGCCGTGAGGTTTAAAATGTACGCTGCGATGAACGAGGGCGAAACATTGTATATAGACGGAGTAAACATCGTGTGCGGCAAGGACGGGGAACAACCCGTCGAGCCGTCCGCTCCGTCAATAGACCATAGCGAGGAAAATCTTCCCATATGCGCCGATTCGGAAGACGTGCTTTGCGACGCAAACAAAATTTATGTCAACGGAGTTGGCGCGAATGAGACGGAAAACGTTTACGGCTCGTCCTTAAAGGGCTTTAAGTGGACGGGTATAAACAAAGCGTATGATAATATGATGTTTTACGCGAAAGCGGACAAATCAACGGTAACAGTTGAGGACGACTGTTATATCGAGTTCTTCATCAAAAACGTCGGGCATACGTCGTCGTCGAGTCCTCGCGCAAGCGGAATAGTAATCAGACTGTACAACGGCTCAAACTCTACAAAAGCAGACGGAGCGAATGATGTAAAAGCATATAAGGATTACGGAGCCGAGTATCGTACCGACGCAGGAAACGGTTGGTCGTATTATAAAATTCCGCTCTCCGCGCTTGCTTCGTCGGGCGCGAGCTTCGACAGAATCAGAATCTCGGCAAACAGCGCGTTCGACGCGGGAGAAGCGATGTATATCGACGGGTTGCGAGTGTTCAAAGCACAGCAATAATTTTGATTACATAATAATGTAAAAAACGGGTTTCGTCTTTAAGGCGAAACCTGTTTTTTTTGCGAAAAATTATATTTTACCGTAAATTTTTCTTGTTTTTTACAAATCAAATTAAAATTCGACAAAATTTGACATATTTTTGAATAATTATCATTCAAAAATAGTTGTAATTTCTATTTCATTTGTGATATACTATTATTAAAATTTGATATAAGTAAGGAGTAAAAGAAATGGAAAAACATACTGTTTATGTATTGCAAGAAACTTTAGAGGCGGCGCAAAACCTTGCGAGCGACCTTGAAAAGGGTGGATTGAAGGTTGTGGGCGCGTCGCAAGACGGCGCGGAAACGCTTAGCGAGATTGAACGCCTCGCGCCCGAATTTTTGGTTACGGGGCTGATGTGTTATTCGCTCGACGGACTCGAAGTCGTTAAAAGGCTGAGGGGAGGGTTTACCAAAGTTCTCGTCGTGTCGGCGATAAACAGAGAGGAAATCGTTCGGGAAACAATGGAAGCGGGCGCGTATTACTATATGATTAAGCCCGTCGAAAGCGACGTTATCGTGGAACGCGTAAACGATTTGTGCGGCGAGAGGAGAGGCTTCGGCTCGTGCAGACAGAACGCCGTCGACGGAAGAAGTCTTGACGAAAAAATCAGCAAAATTTTTATTTCGGTCGGAATTCCTCCGCATATCCGCGGGTATTCGTACCTTCGCGAAGGCGTTAAGATGGCTGTAAAACGCCCGTCTATCATAAACAATATAACAAAAGAGCTGTATCCCGGCATCGGCGAAGTTTACGCAACTTCCGCATCCAAGGTCGAAAGGGCTATTCGCCACGCAATAGAGGTTGCGTGGAATCGAGGGAGAACGGAATGTATAAATTCCGTGTTCGGCGTGCGTTCGTACGTTAGCAGCGAAAAGCCGACGAACGGCGAGTTTATCGCGCTCGTTGCAGACAAAATGATTCTTGAAGGGGCCATGTAATTAAAGGTCGCCCGAACGGCGCAATAGCGGCACATTTTGCCACTGCATGCGCCGTCGCCCTTAGTTACGTACGTTTGAGTACGCGCCTGTCGGTCTCCGTCACCTGCTGTGTCAAACTGCACCACTCTCCGCCGTTGCCCTTAGTTACGTACGTTTGAAGAACAGAAAGGGGTTTATGGATAAGGAATAAAAACTCTGCGTTCTATTCTTTACGGTTTTCGCATACATTACGATAAAGAGGAAACGAAAAGTAATGCAAGGCGAGTACAAAAACCTTAAAATTTTAAAGAGAACTCAAACGGAAAAAAGCGGCGAAGTAATTTGCGGGCTTAACCTTACCGCGGACGGAAGCGTAACCGTTTTATCCGCGGACGCGAGAATCGGCGAAGCGTTTGCCGATATCGAGTCGGGCGGAATAGTTTACGGCGGCATAGCGACGGCAAACTGCATATATTCGGGGGACGGTCCCGACCGGAGAGAAGCCGCGACTAAGTTTTCTTTCCGTTTGCAGACGGAAGAAGCCGCCGAAAACGCGACGGTCGGCTATCGCGTTACGGGCGCGGAAGTCAGGGAAGAGGGCGGAATGCTTTCGATTGCCGTGTCTTTTACGGCGGTTATCACGTATTTTGTCGCTACGGAAGAAAAAGTTCTCGTCGGGATAGACGCGCTTACCAAAAAGGAAAACGCAACCTTTGACGAGGCAATTTTCGCTCGCGGCAAAACGGAAGCGGAGGACGAGTTCGAAGCAAAAAAGATAAAGAAAATACTTGCCTCGTCCGCGCGTTCGTACGTTACCGGCGCGCAATGCGGGCAAGGCGTTATAATCGTCGACGGTTCCGTCGTCGTCGGTCTTGTCGTTCTGCTCGGCGGCGAACGCGGCGAAATCGAAAGAATTACGCGGATTATTCCTTTCCGTTACGAACTCGATTGCGAGGGGGCGGACGTGAGTATGTCGTGTTTCGCTTTTGCCGTCGCCGACAAGGTTTCCGCGCGCGCCGAGGTTGACGAGGAAAGGGATAAATCTTCCGTTTCGCTCGTGGCTGAAGTGAGCGTTACGGGCGGCGCGTATATAACGGAAAACTTTGAATACGTTGCCGACGCGTATTCTCCCGACTGCGATATCGATATCGAAAGAAAGGAAGTCAAAAAGGAAGTCTTTACGGGCTTTTACACGGGCAGCGAAAGGGTCGGCGGCAAAGCCGAGTGCCTTGTGCCGGAGTATTCGAGGTTTATCGCCGTTTCGGGAGAGCGGGCGGAGCTTTCCGACGTTTCTTACGGAGCGGAGATAAAAGCGGAGGGAGTAATCCGTGGCGACGCGCTCTTTATAGACGGCGAAAACGAGCTTAAATCCGTTCCGTTTTTCTTGCCGTTCGCTTTCGATATTCCTTTCGAAGGGAAAGCCTACGGGTTCACGGTCGAAACGGAAGATATTTCGTGCAGATTGAGAAACGGCAGGCTTGAAGTTGACGGAACGCTGAAAACGTGCTATTATACTATCGACGAGATAATTTTCCCGATTATCGTTTCCGCGGAAGCGGGCGAAGAAAGAGAGGCGAAAAGCGGCGTTATAAGCGTTTACGTCGGAGAAGAGGGCGATACCGAATGGGATACGGTCAAAGCCCTCGGAGAGGACGCCGAAAAGCTGAAAGAACTCAACCCGTCGCTTTCTTTTCCGCTTGTCGGGGGAGAGAAAATCATTTCGTACAAAGAATAAACGCCGCAAAAAAGCGGCGCGAGGTACCGCATGAGAACTTGCCGCGTAAAAGCTTACGCAAAAGTCAATCTTTTTTTGGATATTGTGGGGACGAATAACGGCTATCACGACCTCGATACCGTAGTCGTCACCGTAAACGTGTTCGATAACGTGTCCGTCACCCGTCGAAAGGACGATAAAATCGTTCTGAAAACGGGCGGCGGGCTTTACTATGTCCGCGACAACGAGGACAACAACGCCTATAAGGCGGCAAAAGCCTTTTGCGACGCCTTCAACACGAACGGGGTGGATATTTCGATAAGCAAAAATATTCCCGTGGGAAGCGGGCTGGGCGGCTCTTCCGCCGATATCGCGGGGGTTTTGAAAGCAATGAAAAAGCTTTACGGAATAGAAGAGGATATCAAGCCGCTTGCCGACTCTCTCGGCAGCGATTCGGGGTATCTTCTTACCGGCGGGTACGCTCGGCTCTTAGGTCGCGGCGATAAGGTCGAGCCGCTCGATATAGACAAAAAATTGTATATTCTCGTCGCTCCGTCCAATGGCGGGTGCAACACGAGAGAATGCTTCAAGGAATACGACTCCTCTCCCTTATCTCCCGTCGCGGGCGGGGCGGACAGGCTTATCGAAAACTTGAAGAACAACAAGGTGGTCGGCTCCGATTTTTATAACGCGCTTTACCCTGCCGCGTGCCGGGTCAACGATAGGATTTTAAGCGTTTACGAACTTATAGCCTCACTTTCGCCGTCGGCGGCGTTCATGAGCGGAAGCGGAAGTTCGGTCTGCGCAATCTTTGAAACGCCGGAACTTTGTTATTGGGCTTTAGAAAAAGTCCGCAAGTTAAGCCGCGGCGCATTCGTGACGGAAACGCTTTCTTCGGGCGAATTAAAGCCTTTGCCGTTTTTCCTCCGGTCCTTATATTCGTTGACGGACGCGGACGACGATTAAAAAGTCTTCGCTTGGTTTTTGATGCGTTTTTTTATTGTTTTGCCCGCAAAAACACTTTTATGTTCCGAAAAGTGTGTTCATGATACACTTTTAAGAACGAAAAAGTGTAGCGCGGCAACACTTTTTGGAAGATGACGGCGTAAAAGGCGAAAGTCCCCGAGGGTGAGAGCGTTTGCTAAGCTTCGCGGGGTTTTTATACGGCTAAGTTCTTTTTTCTGCTTCCGTAAGGGCGGAGAGGGGAACGGAAAGGATTACATTCTTCATTACTAATTATTTTTGCGGCATTGAGGGGCGTATATGAGAGATATTATTTTAGAAAAATTAAAAGAGATAGAGGAACGCGAAAGCGTGAAAATTCTGCACTGCGTTGAGTCTGGAAGCAGAGCCTGGGGTTTTGCTTCCCCCGATAGCGACTTTGACGTGCGTTTTATCTACGTCAGAAGTGAGGAATTTTATCTGCGTTTGGACAAAACGCGGGACGTTATCGAATGGCAACTTGACGACACGCTCGACATAAACGGCTGGGATATTCAAAAGGCTTTGCGGCTTTTGTATACGTCAAACCCTACGCTGTTCGAATGGAATTCTTCGCCGATAGTCTACAAAACGACGGAAGAATGGCAAAAAATTTCCGCCGTCATAAACGACTACTTCGTTGCGCGCGCGGGGCTTTATCATTATTTAAGCACGGCAAAAGGCAATTACAGGGAGTATCTGAAAGGCGAAACGGTAAAATTAAAAAAATATTTTTACGTTTTGCGCCCGCTTTTGGCGTGCAAATGGATTCTCGCCGAAGGCACGCCTCCTCCGATGCTTTTCAAAACGCTTATGGGCAAATACTTAGACGAAAGCATAAAAGAGGACGTTTTAAAATTACTTGACTTAAAAATGAACTTCCCGGAAATTGCCGAAGGTCCGCGCTTCGACAAAGTCAACGCTTACATGGAAGAGAATATGATAAAAACAGAAGAGCAAATAAAAACGCTCCCTTTTAAGCACGAAAAAAGTTGGTCTAAGTTAAACTCTCTTTTCGTCGATTTATTAAAAAGCAACCACTAATAAAAAACAAAAGTCGCGCTATAACGCGATTAAAGCAATAATTCGGTATAAAAAACACATATCCGCGGTGGAAAAATCACCGCGGATATTCTGCCTCTTATTCACTTTTTTTCGTTTAGTGCCGAAAGGGCGGCGGTGAGGACGGAAAGAGATGACGAGCGACCGAGAATGAATTCCGTGCTGTTTTCCTTTTTTGTGATTGCGGGAACGGCGGAAGCGACGGGAACGGGACGCTTACGATATTCGTTCGGCGGACAGCCGAAACAGCGGCGGAAAACTTGCGCCATGTACTTTGCGTCGGCAAAGCCGGAATAGTTGGCGACTTCCGAAACGGTGAGCGAATCGTCCGTTAAAAGGCGAAGAGCCGCTTCGAGCCGAACGTTGTTTAAGTACTTTTGAAAGGTAACGCCGATGTACTTAGTGAAAAATTGCGAAACGTAGTTCGCGGACAGGTCTTCTTCCGCGGCAATATCTTCGAGCGTTACTTTGTACTGATAATTTTTGTCGATATATTCGGCTATTCGAGTAATTCTGCCGATAATTTTGGTGTGTTCGATGTATTCTTGTTCGGTGTAGCGCGTATAGTCGAGATTGCTTAAGAAAAACGCAATTATCCCGACAACCTTACATATAACGATTATCCCTCCGTCCTCGTTTGAAAGCGAAAAGTATTCTATCGCGAGGGAAAGTAAATCTTTCCTTAATTCGTCGGCTTTTTCTTTTTCTAAAACGGCTGTTACGAGCGTGTCGGAAAAGACGGTGGTTTTTAGCCCCGTAAGATATTCCTGCAAAAAGTTGCGTGAAACCTGAACGATCAAAAACCTTGCGCCCGCGCGCGATTCCGACAAGATGTCATGCACCTGATGCGGGCTTATAAGCGCGATATCTCCGCTTTTCATCCTATATTTTTTGCCTTTTACGGATATTACCGCGTTGCTCGATAAACAAAGAAGAATTTCGAAAGCATTGTGCGCGTGGAAAGTTCTATACACGATATCGTTCACCAAAATTTTTACGTGACGTATTTTTTCAAAGTAAATATGTTCTATTTTTTCGTTCATCTTTTGCTCTCCCGAATCTATTTTACACTAAGCGGAAAGAAAAATCAATACCTTTAAAAAAAATTTTTCAAATTCGAAAGAAAATTATACTGCCACCTAAAGATTCGCCTTGAACGGCAGCGTAACATATCGTATACTTTTCGTGTAATAAAAAAGTCGCGGAGATAAAAATACGTCGCGACGGGAGGATAAAGACATGAAAAAAAGCAAGTTATGGCTTGGTCTGACGGGCGTAGCGAGCGCACTTTTGACGCTCGTTTTGTCCGGAACGATTCTTGCCAACGCCAACGCAATGCTTATCAACGACGTACTCGGTATTTCTACCAGCGGTCTTAATTTGGTAGGCAGTTCGTACA
>CAKQSU010000002.1 GCA_934273135.1 uncultured Clostridia bacterium | reverse complement strand
CGCTTATCTCGGGCGAGAAAAGCGAAAACTCCTTTTCCGCGTAAGCCGTGATATTGCCGTTTCCGTCTCCTTTTATCCGCACAGACAAAAAGGTGAACGCGTTGCCCGTTTTCCCTTTCGCGCAGCCGCCGAGAAAGCAGACGGAAAGCAAACACGTTGCGGCGAGAATAAGCGCGAAAAACCGCTTAAAAACCGTTAATCTTTCTTCCATATTTCCCTCACGAGCGCAAACACTGCAACGCCGAGAATCGCCGCAAGCACGACGGACAGCACGAGCATTGGCGTGTTGGACGGCAACGAGATAATCCACACCGTCGCGCTCGAATCGTATATCGCGTCCTTAACGGCGTACGCAATGGTTATAACGAGCGCGACAAGAACTATCGCCGCGATGACCGCCGTTGCGACAATAACGGGTTTTCGCCCGCTTTTACGGCGTTTTTCGTGCTTTGTTTCGTCCGCTTCGTCCGCACTTTCTTCCGCCGATTTGCAGCCGTTTAAAGCCGCTTCGTCACAGCCCGCGTCGCCCTCTTCGGCTTTCTCGCCCGACAAAAACTCGTTTGCGTCAAGCCCGAACTCCGAGCAGATATTTTTAATCTGCGCCGCGCTCGGCACGCTCTTGCCCGATTCCCATCTGAAAACCGTTTGCCTCGACACGCCGAGCCTATCCGCGAACTGTTGTTGCGACAGCCCTTTTTCTTCTCTTAAAACAATTAGTCTTTCCCTAAAATCCATAACAAATCCTCAAACCGCGTTTTATTAAAGCTAATTTTACATACAAGCAAATTTATTTATCTAAATCGCAGTCAACGGGCAAAGGCAACGATACGTCCTCAACGGTTTGAGTAATGTGACATGTATAAAACTTAGCGCCATTATCTTTTTTACATTCACGCCAATCCGAATTCGCTACTCCGTCACTCAATGAAACGTTTATAAAATAAACATTGCTTAACACATCTTCAACTTTCAGTTTAAAATCATTTATCTCTTCTAAAGATAATATATATTGCCCTGAAGTTCCAAAACAACGAACTTGCCCGTTCGCAATTAACAATCTTTGTGACAAAGGGAAATATTTACCGTTCAACTCAACACCGCTCAAAATAATCGGTCTTTCCGAAACGTTTTTCAAATAAAAATCGTCAATCCTGATATAGCACACTCTGTCGTTCGGCATATTCCCGAGATTTTTCTGTTCCTCATCTGTAAGTAACTTTACGGCAGGAATTTGCGCATAGAGTATATTCGTATTTGCGCCGGTAAGCGCGAGGTAAGGAATACACCTCTTTTTCTCGATTTCTCTTTCCGTTTCCTTTTCTCTTTCTATCGCTTCTTTTCTCACACGCTCTCCGTTTTGAATTGTCCAAGCAACGCCTACAAGAGTAACAAGCCCGCCATAAACGGCTGCTACTATAGTTGTTACGATATTACGCGTTGACTCAAAAGTTATTTTCTGCAACATAAAAATAGTCACGATTACAACAACAGCAAAGTCAAGGCAAGCAAAAAATACGTTCAAGCCTTGTTTTTCACGGGGGCTTGTCACCCCTTTAGCAAGATTAAACGACATAAAAATTATAATAATAAATCCCGAAATGTACAATGAAGCATTCCACAGACTTTTATATGAAATATAGAACAAATCGATAAGCCACAAAACAGCCCAAGCCGACCCTATGTTAAAGTTAAACGAATTCAGTTCTTCCTCTGTTAATTGTCTTGTTCCCGTAACAAAAAGCCTAAAGCAAATAACGCCCATAGCAGAGATTACAGCAAAAGCACAAGCAATAAACCATTCTATCGTGAATTTATCATTATTAAAGTGTACAAACAACAAAACAATCATTGTAACAATAGCGATAACAGAGCAACCTATAATACCTCTTTTTTCTTCTTCGCCGATTTTTGTTGTTTCCTTATCATTAAAAAACATATATTTATTCATCTCCCTTTGTCGTTATTTTTCCCTTTTTAGTATCGAGCAAACCGATATCCTTAGCGTTTGCAGACGAAACTACTGGATGCCCTAAACCTTTTTCAACGCTTTTGCGCGCTTCCCCTGCAATCTTTCCGCCGCGCTTTGCTACGTCTTTGCTTTCGGCGAAAGTTTCGGGCTTTTCTTGTTGCGAAAGGTTCGTCGTAGTCGCTTCTGCAAGCATTGTAAGGACAAGCTCAAGGTCTGTCATGTTATCACGCAAGCCCTCTTTCTTTAAACCTTTCTTTTCCTTGTATTCCTTTACAGATAAACCGCTCCAACCTTTCATCACCTCGTTTGTGAGTATGGCATACTCTTTGCTTTCCGTTATTCCTCGTTGATTCCACTCGTCGGTCAAGGTGTTTCGTATCTTTACGGAAAGCATACGTTGATTTATCCAATCTTCAGAATAACCTTTTCTGCGATAATAATCGACAGCGCGGGCGATTGCCTTTTCGGGGTCGGCTATCTCGTCAAGCCGTTCGCTTCCGACGCGTGCAAGCCACACCTTGAAAGGTTCCGCCTTAGGCGAGGGAATAGACTGAACGAGGCGCAAAATGCCTTGCGTATTCATCGCATCTCTTTTTCTCATTTTTCCATCGGGTGCAAGCATTTTCAACTGACTACAATTTGTAGTCACTTCACTACCCTCTGCTTTTAATCTTGCTTTTAAGACAGACCAATACTTTCTCGGGTCGGCACTGTCCGTCAAAATGGCGACCACGTCCACGACCGAGAAATACCATTCTTCTTGCTCTGCGTTCCAGAGGGTGCGTACTTCTCTGTTTTCGAATAATTTTATGTTTTTATCCATTTTCTCGTGTTTCCTCTCAAAAAATTATCTTAGGGACTTCATTTCTTATCCTTGCTTTTTTCATTTTACCATATTTTAGCGAAAAACTCAATCGAAAATTCCAATTTTAACACACCTTTTTCGCCGATACAAACCTTGCAAACCCAAAACGAAAGAACGGTGAAATTTTTCAAAAACCCCTTGAAATCTCAATCGACCTATGTTACAATAACATTGAAACGCAACGAAAATGAATTTTCGTTCTTGCAACGGTGTCGCCCGTGTTTTTCTGCCGAAAAACGCGTTTCTGTTGAAGCACGGCGCAAAAATGCCCTTGCAAGCAAACATTTTTACTTGTATTATAACATTATGGAAAGCAACGCATTAAAGCTGTCGGTAATTTTGCCGTGCCACAACCTTGAAAACGTACTACAAAGATTAAAACAAAACTCAATCAAGCGGGGTTTGGTTTTCCCGCCCCGCTTGATTGAAAACAATGGTGGTAATATGAGAATACTTTCAAGACCTCTCAACAAGGGAGAAACGTTTTGTTGTTCTATGCGAGCGGCAAAAGAGCTTTTTCGGAATTATAATATCACTTTGAATTTTTCATATCTTGGAAGAGATTTCGGAACTTTTGCAGAAACACCCGACAGATATTACGTCGAACGTAATGTCAAAGGGCGCATTGTATCAAATATGTATATGCATACAAACAAAACAAGTCCGATACTATCTTTTTATGTTTTAAAAGAGCAGAATTACAGTCCCGAGTTGAGAGCACAATACGAAAAAGAACTTTTGCCCGAATACTTGAGAATGTATAAAGAATTAACCAAAGACCCCGAAGCAAAAAAAATTGACGACAAAATGATGCTTGTCACGTTAAAAGACGGTAAGTTTAAGTTATACGAAACGACTTTAGAAACGTACTACAAAGATTAAAGCAAAACTCAACCAAGCGGGGTTAGGTTTCCCCTCCCCGCTTTGATTGAAAATATCGATAAAATTTATAGATAAAATTATGATTATATTTTCGGGTGAATTAAACAGTAGTAATAAAAAGTTTATAAGGAAACAACAATTCAAAGTAGCTATCATATTAGCAAGCCTTATGATATTCTTCGGCTGTGTTCCTATCGGAATAATTATGGGGATATTGTTTCAAATGAATCTTGTGGAATATGTATTGTTTTTTGCTTTGTCAACGGCATTCATTATCATAATTAACTATCTCGATAAAAGTATTACCGATTATCCGAACGAAATTATTATAACTGAAGAGAACATTACGGCAAAAACAAAAAAATGCGAAATGAAAGCGCCTATAAACAAGGTTACGGAAATTTTAGATACGGGTGATTCGTTTATCTTTAAATTTCATTTTCCAAGGCTTAACGCACATTTTGTTTGTCAAAAAGACTTGCTAAAAGAAGGCGGTTTGGAAGCTTTTGAGCGCATGTTTGAAGGTAAAATTATCGCAAGAAGTATTAGTTAAGTATCATTATTTATGCGGGCGGGTATTTGCCCGTCCGCATAAGACTGTATAAAAGGAAATAATATTTTTAGGTTACAATATGATTACTAATATTCTAACACAATCTCAATCATCAAAAGAAAACATTTTGCTTTTCTTTTTCTTAGGTGCTTATCTAACTCTGTTGCCGTTTATTCTTATTTCGTACAACGACGATAGATACGGAATATCAGAAAACAACAAGCTTTATATATTCAGACCATCGGATTACTGTTTCTTAAAAAAAATAAAAGTGCTTAACAAGGACAGATGTTTTAACTATTTTTTCTTGATACCTTTATTTATAGGCTTTGCATTGTTTCTATTTGAAACCATAATTTTAATACTATATTTATTTAGGGTTTCTTTTGCTGTTAAACTAATACATTCCTACTTGTTTCTTCTAATCGTTTCCGGTTATATTTTTGTGGACGGTATTTATCATGTTGTAATCGGTGCAATAAGCGATAGAACGGAAATATGCGTTTTTGATAAAGAGCAACAAGAAATTCAACGAGCAAAAATAGCAGAAAAGCGCAAAAAAGACGAACTGAAACATTTAGCAAAGCTTGAAAAAAAAGCACAAAGGCAAAAAAACAAACGTTAAAGAACAACTCAATCGAAGCGGGGTTGGCTTTTCCCTCCCCGCTTTGATTGAAAACAAAGGTGGTAATATGAGAATGCTTTCAAGACCTCTCAACAAGGGAGAAACGTTTTGTTGTTCTATGCGTGCAGCAAAAGAGCTTTTTCGGAATTATGATATCACTTTGAATTTTTCGTGTTACGGCAGAGATTTCGGAACTTTCGCAGAAACACCCGATAGATATTACGTCGAACGTAATGTCAAAGGGCGTGTTGTGTCAAAGTTGTACATGAGTACAAACGAGCGACATGCAATGTTAAGCTTTTATGTTTTAAAAGAGCAAAATTACAGTCCCGAGTTGAGATCACAATACGAAAAAGAGTTTTTGCCCGAATACTTGAGAATGTATAAGGAATTAACCAAGGACCCCGAAGCAAAAAAAATTGACGTAAAAATGATGCTTGTCACGTTAAAAGACGGTAAGTTTAATTTATACGAAACAACGTTAAGAACGTACTACAAAGATTAAAGCAAAACTCAACCAATCGGGGTTAGGTTTTTTCGCCCCGCTTTGATTGAAAACAAGATTCATTTGAAAGTTAGTCGTTTTTGCGACTAACTTTCAAACGGAAAACAAAAAAATGCGGCGCGGCAAACAAACCCCACGCCGTTTTTTTAGACAAAAACGCATAAAACGCACATAAACGGGTAACTTAATAACGAAAATGAAAAAAATTTCACACGTTGCGGCGGCTTTTCATATTCCTACGCTTGACACTTTCAAATTTTAGCATTAAAATATATACGGAAAAGTAGGGAGCGGCAAAAGGTGAGAATTCAGCCGCCCGCTTTTTTAGCAAATAATTTCTTTTGAGAGGTAATACAATGCAGAAACTCGATTTAACCAAGTACGGCATTACGGGTACGACGGAAGTAATCCACAACCCGTCTTACGAAATGCTTTACGCAGAAGAAACCAGAACCGACCTCACGGGCTACGAAAAAGGTCAGGTAAGCGAACTCGGCGCAGTCAACGTTATGACCGGTATTTATACGGGTCGTTCGCCCAAAGATAAATATATCGTTATGGACGAGAACTCCAAAGACACCGTTTGGTGGACTTCCGAGGGGTACAAGAACGACAACCACCCCGCTACGGAGGAAGCCTGGAAGTCGGTAAAAGAACTCGCTATCAAAGAACTCAGCAACAAGAGATTGTTCGTTGTAGACGCTTTCTGCGGCGCGAACAAAGACACCCGTATGGCTGTCCGCTTCATCGTAGAAGTTGCTTGGCAGGCTCACTTCATCAAGAACATGTTCATTCGTCCGACCGAAGAAGAACTTGCGACTTTCGAGCCGGATTTCGTTGTTTACAACGCTTCCAAGGCGAAAGTAGAAAACTACAAGGAACTCGGACTTAACTCCGAAACGGCGGTTATGTTCAACATTACGAGCCGCGAACAAGTTATCATCAACACCTGGTACGGCGGCGAAATGAAGAAAGGCATGTTCTCCATGATGAACTACTACCTCCCGCTCAAAGGCATCGCTTCGATGCACTGCTCGGCTAACACCGACTTGAACGGCGAAAACACCGCTATATTCTTCGGTCTTTCCGGAACCGGCAAAACCACCCTTTCCACCGACCCGAAGCGTCTTTTAATCGGCGACGACGAACACGGCTGGGACGATAACGGCGTATTCAACTTCGAAGGCGGCTGCTACGCTAAGGTTATCAACCTCGACAAGGATTCCGAGCCCGACATTTACAACGCGATTAAGCGCGACGCGCTTCTCGAAAACGTTACGCTCGACAAGGACGGCAAAATCGACTTCGCCGACAAGTCCGTAACCGAGAACACCCGTGTTTCCTATCCTATCTACCACATTAAGAACATCGTTCGCCCCGTTTCTTCCGCTCCCGCGGCTAAGAACGTAATCTTCCTTTCTGCGGACGCGTTCGGCGTGCTCCCGCCCGTTTCCATTCTTACTCCGGAACAGACTCAGTACTACTTCCTCTCCGGCTTCACCGCGAAACTCGCGGGTACCGAAAGAGGCATAACCGAACCGACCCCGACCTTCTCGGCTTGCTTCGGACAGGCGTTTTTGGAACTCCACCCGACCAAGTATGCGGAAGAGCTGGTTAAGAAGATGAAAATGAGCGGCGCAAAGGCTTACCTCGTCAACACCGGCTGGAACGGAACAGGCAAGCGTATCTCCATTAAGGATACCCGCGGCATCATCGACGCTATTTTGTCCGGCGCAATCAACACCGCTCCGACCAAGACTATCCCATACTTCAACTTTGAAGTTCCGACCGAACTCCCCGGCGTAGACCCGGCTATCCTCGACCCGAGAGATACTTACGACTGCGCTTCGAAGTGGGAAGAAAAGGCAAAAGACCTCGCTTCGAGATTCGAAAAGAACTTTGTCAAGTACACGACGAACGAAGCGGGCAAAGCTCTCGTCAAAGCAGGTCCCAAAGCGTAAGAACATAAGAACAAGGCTAAGCCAAGTTTGATATAAAAAAATCGCCCCGCTTGCGGAAACTTTTCCGCAAGCGGGGCTTTTGTTTTTGTGTATGCGTGGATTAACAACCCGAGGTTGAAAAATTTTTCAACCTCGGGTTTTGTTATATTTCTTTTCTTCCGACAAGGGAATCAAGCGAAACATCGAATAAATCGCCGAGCGCGATAAAGATAGGCAACGACGGCAAACTCTTGCCCGATTCGTACGCCTGATACGATTGATAAGTTATACCGAGTTTCGCCGCCACGGCTTTTTGAGTAAGCCCGTTCACCCTGCGAAGTTCTTTCAACGTTTCGGATAACGAATAAAAATATTTTTCTTGCGACATTTTTGTTTCACCCTATTGCATTTTACAACTAAATGTTGTATAATAAACTAAATACAGTTATTAACTGCATTTTAGCTTGCTAAACGGGCAAGAAACGGCGCATTAAGGCAAAAACAACTAATAATATAAGTTTTTCAACCAACGGTTGACTAAAAAAGCTACAAATTTTTCGGTTTCTGCGATATAATTGAATCATCAAATTCAAAAGCGAAAAAAGTTTTCACTCGCTTTAAATTAAGGAGGCACAAAAATGTCTTGCGGAAAAGCAATTCAACAATTAAGAAAGAAAATCGGGTTTACGCAAACCGAACTCGGCGAAAACCTTAACGTCACAAGCCAAGCCGTTTCAAAATGGGAAAACGATTTATCGCAACCGGACTTTGAAACTATACGGAGAATGACCGAACTGTTTGGAATAACTATCGATGAGTTTGCGGAGCTTTGCAAAGAAACGGATAGCGAGGTCGCCGCTACACAAGTAAAAAAACGTAACGAAGAAAAGAGCGTGAAAAAGGAAATGGTCGGCGTTTGCATGGTTTGCGGAAAAGCCGTTTACGAAAACGATATCGGTGCGGAAGACCCTCTCGTTTGTAAAAAATGTCATGACGCAGCGGAACAGAAAAAGCAGGAACAAGCCGAATCAAAGAGAGTAAGAACAGCTTCGAGCTTCAAAAAGGCAATGATTATTCCCGCTGTGATAATCGGTATTTTGCTTACTATATATCTGCCTGTAAGCATAGCAAACGGGCTACCCGCTTACTACGTCGTATCGGGTGCGGTCTTTCTTGTGCTTTTATACCCCGTAATCCCGCAACTTGTATGGGGATACGGAATAGTCGCGGATATATTTGACGCGATATGCTTAAGAACTTTCCATATGCCGGGCATAATTTTCGAATGGAGCATGGACGGATTGAAATTTCTCATTTTAATGAAAATTCTCTTCTGCGTCCTTTCCTTTCTCTTGTCCATAATCGCGTTCGTTTTCGGGATATGTTTATGTGCCATAGTCGCGCCGTTTACGTTTCCCTCGCAAATCATTGCCGCAAGAAAAGGGGTTTTTACGGACTAAGTCCGTTAAAATAAATATTTTTATATAGGAGAAACACTATGAAAAAACTAATTCTGACGATTCTTATCGCCTTGCTTGCGTTCTCGCTCGTATCACTTGTCGCGTGCGGAAAAAACGGGGAATCTTCCTCTTCGCCCGCAAATTCGCAGCAACCTGCCGTAAGTTCAAGCGATAACAAAGCTTCCTCTCAACCGTCCGCCTCTTCCGACGGCGGGTCGAGTTCCTCGTCGCAAAAGCCCGCCGACTCTTCAAGCGGAAAGCCTTCCGATTCGTCCGCCGGAGCAGAACTAAAGGATATCGAAGGCGTTACTTTTAATGACGAAACATACACTTATACGGGTGAAAAATATTCGATTTTCGCTTCAAACATTCCGCAAGGAGTAACGGCGGATTATGAAGGTAACGGCGTTACGGAAGCCGGCAAATATTATGTAACGGTTAAGCTCAGCGGACAAGGATTTAAGACTAAAACTCTCAAAGCAAAACTAACTATCAACAAAGCAAGCCTTGTCGGAAAAATAACGCTCGCAGATAACCAGACCGCAGAATACGACGGCGAACTTCATTCGCCCGTATACGATGGCAAACTGCCGAGCGGCGTGAGCGTAAGCTGGAAGTTCAACAACGTTTCCGTCGGCGGCGTATCGGAAGCGGGAACTTACAAGGTCACGTTGACTATTTCGGGTAAAAACTACGAAACTCTAACACTTACCGCATACTACAAAATCAAGCGAAACTTCAAAGATTTTGCGAAACAGTTTATCGAAAAATTCGGTAGCGTTCCCGAACCCTGGTCGTTCTTGCCGTCAACGTTTGCGCCGCAATACAAAACCGTCGCTTCCGTTCCGAATTTCACCATAGACTCGGTGCCGACTGCAGATACTAAATTCGTAAATGTTTCTGACATTCCGCAAAACGTTATAGGCAAACAACTCGACGTAGTTTACGGCGTACTCAACAAAACGACTTTTGCTTTAAAATACGTAAACGAAGTGCATAAAGTTGCAAATTCCATCGTAAAAGCCTATCAGGAATACCTCGACAAAGACCCCGAAGAATACAAGGTTTTCAGCGGCACGGCAGGCGTTTTCTCATATGCCATAGAAATAGACGAAAACGTTTATTATATCCGCGGAGCGATAAGCGGCGTTTCTATAGAACTTTTCGCAGATTTAGCCCAAAAAACATACGGCGCGAAAATACAGCCCACGCAATCGACGGTTGTAAAATACACCGTTGCGACAAACAAACTAACCATGGCTGTCAACGTTCAGAACGTAGCGGCGACGGCTGTCGAATTCGTTCGTAAAAACGGTACTGTCGAAGGCTACGTTTACGAGTACTTAAACGCCGCGGGATATTACGAAACGGCTTCCGCCGCATATCTGAACGTCGGCGAAGTTTACACGACCGTGATAGGCACTAAAGGCGATTTTATTCCCGGTTCAAACGGCAGAAACTGTGAAATTTATCGCAATTCCGACGGCGTGTGGGTCGGTAACGAAGTAAGCGAACAATTGACGGAAAACAAATCTTACGACACGCTTTGGTTCCACCTCTCAAAGGTAAGCGGAATAAATTCGGTTATTCGCCAGGAAAAGCAAAACGTTCTCAATGCAAACACCGTTTATATAAACGGCGCAACCGATTCGATACACACCAAAATGGTTGGAACCATTTTTACCGACGCGTCGAGAAGATTTGATATCGAATTCAAAAAAGTCTTCGCATACACGTTAAACGAAAACGGCGAATACGAACGCGTTTCTTTTGAAATCCCGATGCTTTTCGTACAAGAATCGCAACTTTCAACGTTTAATACCGATTTCTATGAGAAAAACAAAGCTTATCTTACAACCGACGGCGTGACTTTAAACTCCTCGTCTGCCGAAAATGCGGCGGTAAAACATGGTTATTACGATTTGCTGCCGGTTTATCAATCAATCGCCGACAATTTATCCATTCAGGATATTTGCAAGTACTTAGGTATCGCCTACCCGGAAAAAGAATAACAATAAACATATACGCCCTTGGCGAGAAAGTTTCTCGCCAAGGGCGTAGTTTAATATCAAAATATTCGTTTTATCGACTTATAGCGCGGTTTTTAGTGCTTTTGAGATTCGTCAATCGGCAACTCTTTGTCTGAAAAATAATATTCGGAATCGTCAAATTCGGTAGCGTTGGTTTCGTCTATCAAGTCGTCAAACCCGGTGAGCGCGGCGAAGGGAGCAAATTGCGCGGCGCGGGCTTCGCGCGACATTCTCTTGTGATTTTTCGGCTCGTAATGCGGTAAATTGATTATATACTTGTACCTTTCGTTCATGCTTTATGCCCTCCGATTTGCCCGTTTCGAGAAATGCTCGTCGCCCCCTCTTCCAAGTTCATACCCTTTACGACGGCATTTTTGCCATACTTTTTTTGAATAGCAAGCACGGTTTCCTGCCGCACGCGTTCCTTTTCAAGCTTTTTTTCAAGTTCGACGCGACTTTCTTCGTTCGTTTCCGGTCTTTCAAACATGTCAAGTTGCTCGGACGCGAACTGTTCTCTCGACGGGGCGTCTTTCTCGTCAAGCACCTTTTCCGCAACAACGTAAATTTTTCTTACAGTAAGCTTTTTGTTGCAAATCCGCTCAAAAAGCCGCATCATCGCATCTAATATAATCGCCCCGGAGGAAGTGTAAAATGCCAGATTTTCCGTTCCGTGCGCGGGCTTAGGGGCGACCCTGCCGTATCTGTCGGTCACAACCGCGCCGGCGTAACGGTTCCCGGACACGTTTTCCACATCGTAAACAAGCGTCAAAACGAGTTGTTTTGTCACAAGTCCCTTTCTCACGAGATCAAGCGTTAAAAGCTCGGTCATCTCCTTGACAATGAGCCTTGCTCCGTCATAGTTATACGGCTCGCTAAGCACTTGCCCGGACGAAATAGAGTTGTTTTCGGGCTTATAGGCGCGGATATCCTTAATTTCGGTCGGCTCCCAGCCCCAGGCGTGATCAATCAAAAGTTCGGCGTTTACTCCGAAAAGATTGTAAAGCGTATCTTCCGCATACGTTGATTTAAGAGCAACATCACCCATAGTGAACATAGATTTTACGGCAAGCTTTTTTGCCGTCCCTTTGCCGACTCTCCAAAAATCAGTAATCGGGCGGTGGTCCCAAAGCTTTTCGCGGTAAGTTTTTTCATCAAGCTCGGCAATTCGAACGCCGTTCTCGTCAGCTTCGATATGCTTAGCCTCAACGTCAAGCGCGATTTTTGCAAGGTAAAGGTTGGTGCCGATACCTGCGGTCGCGGTTATGCCCGTTTCGCTCAGCACTGCTTTTATCATTCGCATCGCAAGCTCGCGCGCGCTCGTTTTGTAGAGCGAAAAATAATCGGTAACTTCCATAAAAACTTCGTCGACGGAGTAGACCACGATATCTTCCGCCGCAATGAATTTTTTGTAAATCTCATAAACGCGAGTGCTGACGGACATGTATTCCGCCATTCGCGGCGGCGCGACAACGAGGTCAAGCATAAGCGTTTCGTCCTTATTAAATTCGCTCAAAAATATCGTCGAACCCGAAAAATCCCGCTTGCCGAGAGCTTTTTTTCGCATTGCGTTTATCTCGGCGATTTTTTGTTTGACTTCAAAAAGCCTTGCGCGCCCCGGCACGCCGAAACCTTTAAGCGCAGGCGACACGGCAAGGCAAATGGTCTTGTCCGTACGGGTTTCGTCCGCCACAACGAGAAACGCGTCAAGCGGATTGAGCGACCGCGACACGCATTCAACCGAGGCGTAAAAGGACTTTAAGTCGATTGCGATATAAGTCTTTTTTGTTTCCTTTTCGCCGTTTGTTCGACTTTTTTTGCCGTTCTGCGCCGCTCCTACATTAAGTTTTTCTCCTTTTTCCGCCGTCAAAGAAGCGTCGGAAGCCATTGATAAAGATTTATTTAGTTTTTCAATCTTGCATTCGCTCATACCCGCTCCTTTTTTCGACTTTTAAGCTTTTTTGCACCGGCAAAACTCAATATTATTATTTGCAAAGATACAAAGTTTTACCCGCACGCTTCATAGTTTAAGTATACCATTCTCACGCCGTATTGTCGAGCGTTTTTGCGTATTCTTTTTGTCTCCACATCCTCTTTACCGCTTGCGTTGACCGTTCAAAAAAGGTTTAAAACAAAAAACCGCAAAAGAATAACACCTTTGCGGATAATCGTCTTAACACAAAAATATTGACTTAATCGACTTATAGCGCGACTTTTGCGAATAAGAACTTTCTTTTTAAAATCGCTGTTAAGACTTAGTATCATTAGTGACGTATATGATATCGCTATACAGAAAATAAGCCTCGCCTCGCTCGTCTATCGTTATGCGATTAAGACCATGTAAAGAGCAAAAGTCCATAAAAGCTTTGATTTTTCGTCTAAGCAAGGAAAAATCGCTTTTCATTCGCAGGCGTTCCGCCGGATTTTCGCCGTCGCACACCACGTACAAACGGTTCGAAAGCTGCTTGCGCGACTGTTGCGATTGATTAAGATAAAACCAACGAATCAAGCCGTCTTTTCCGCTCCTTACGGATAAATCAAACGGCTTGTCTTGCAGTTTTGCGGGATAAACCGTCAACTTTACGTCAAACGGAACAGAATTCACGTATATATCCACGTCGTGATTATATTCGTCATCGCAATGCTTCGCGCCGTACTCGCAAAAAATTTGTTCGCACCGCACGGACGTCATATAATTATACCATCTATGCAAAGCGTAACTTTTGTCGACTTTGTGTTTTTCTATCATTTCAAGGCAGTCCGCAAGACTTTCGGCATCGTAAATGAACCGCGTTTCTTTATCACGGAAATTAGTCTGCATTTTCCATTCTGCGGAAATATATGTAAGGCATTCCCGCAAATCCGCTTCAATGTCGTTTCTCATAACACCGACTTCTCCTTTTTTCTATACGTAAACACATTTTTTAGAGAAATAATTGCTATTCATTACACAGGCGAGTATATGTGTAAAGGTTTAGCATGTTTCACTTCTTTCATTTCGTGCTTTTTTACGAATTTAGATTTGTCTGCACGGTCGTATTATAGCATACTTCCCGGGTTTTAGCAAGTATCCCTCCGTACGCATGCATTAAAAAGTCTGCTTTATAAAAATAATTAAAAAATTCCTTTTTTTTCTTGACTTTTATTTGCAGGTCTTATTATAAATCTGTTGCTTCCGGTTGCGAGCCTCATTTAGTTTAGCACAAAGGAGTTTTTTTGTACTGCAAACGACTGCTTGAAGCTAAAACTACAGTTAGGCTCCCTCGGCACATCTGGTGGATTTTCTGTTAGATAAAATGCCGACGGCATGTTGAAATCGCGCCGTCGGCTAAAAAAGATAAAAAGGAAGGTGTTAGTGAATATAACATTCTTTTCGGAAAAGTCGAGTGTTCTTCTTATACAGAACTTATCAAAAAGTAGTCATAGCGTAAAAAGCTTTTTTCGGGTTGCGGTTTTCGTCAAACGGCATAGGTTTATACTTTGAACCCCATGCGCCGTTTGCGCCGTCGTACACGCCCCAAAAAGTTACGCCGGTAACGCCGTGCGCATTACCTTTTTTTGCATACTTACGGCAAATTTTCATGATTTCGCCGTACATATCCGCTTGTTGAAGTTCTTTTGTCTCGCTCGCTTCGCCCTCGTAACGAATATCGAGTTCGGTCAACTGAACATCCACGCCCGCGGCGATAAACGCTTTGACGGAGTCTTCGAAGTTTTTAAGCCACGTATTTTTGTTTTCGAGATAGTCCCCGAGCCGATAGTGAGCTTGCATTCCGACGCCGTCTATAGGCGCGTTGTTGTCTTTAAGCATTTTTATAAGGTTAAGGCACGCCTGCCGTTTGTTCGGCGTATTAAGCGAATAGTCGTTGTAGTAAAGTTCGGTTTTTATGTTGTATTTTTCACGTACTTCGCCGGCTTTTTTAAAGGCTTTCGCGATGTACTCGTAACCGCCGGTCACTTTGTACCAATCCACCCAATCGGTACTTGTTTCGCTCATGTTGTCGTTAGTGCGGAAAATGTTGCCGTACGGCTTTTCGGAGGAAGTGACGAGCTTGTCGGAAGAAATAGAATTGAACAAAGCTTCGTTTACCACATCCCATGCGTAAATATCGCTGCCGTAATGAGTCATCATCTTTTCGACGCGCTCTTCGATATAGTTTGTCGCGGCGGTTTTGTTTGCCGCGGAAAAACTTTTACCGACGAATTCGTCATGAAGCCACTTCGGCAATGATTTGTACCACAAAAGGCAATGCCCTCTCACACCCACGCCGTTGTTTTTAGCCCAGGCAACGAGTTCGTCCGCGCTGTCCTGCGCGCGGTTAAACGTATAAACACCCTTAGTCGCTTCGATGTTCTTCCACTTCATTCCGTTTTCGGAAGTTAAAGAGGAATACTGCCCGGTAAGCTCGCCGTATTTACCGTTTACGAGCATATTCGTCTGTACCGCCGCCCCGATTACGAAATAATCTTTATATGCCTCTTTAAACGTAGAGTAAGAAACGGGTTCATGTTTTTCAGGCACGACTTTAACTTCGCAATAGGCGCGTTTGTTGCCCGAGCGGGCTTTTATGGTCGCTTCACCCTCCGCAACAGCCGTTATAACGCCGTCCTCGTCGACTTTGGCAATATGCGTTGCGTCGCTCGTGAAAACTACTTTTTTGCCGTCGGTGTCCGCCGTGAGCGTATAGCTCTCGCCCACGGCGATTTCGACCGATTCGTCGCTAAGCTCTATATACGTCGCAGTATCTTCTTCCACCGTTTCGCAAGCGTAAAGGTTTACGGAAAATAAAAGCAGCAACGAAAGAGATAGCGCCGTTAATTTTTCAGCGTGTTTCATAAATTACTCCGCGGATTGAGCCGTAGCGGCTTCCGCTACTTTGTTCTTTTTGCCTAAAACTATGGAAGCGACGAGCATACCCGCGCACGCCGCAAAGATTGCTCCGCTTGAAATATCTATAACGAGCAATGCGGTTTCCCACCAAGGCGTTACCCTCACGGTGCGCGAAGATATGGACATGCCGTTCATAACGTTGGTTCTTACTACGTTATAGATAACACGCTTAACCGCAAGCCTTACAGCCTGAGCGACCGCCGCGTTGTTCGCGTATTTCGTCAGTTCCGAAGCAAGACCGTTGCCGTCGAACATATCGGTTCCCGCCATAACGCCGTCTACGTAAGACATCGCGCTGCCGTCGGTTATCCAGTCGGAAATCACAACGCCGTCATAACCCCATTCGCCGCGCAAAATAGTAGTCATCATCGCGTAGGACGCGCCGTTCCAGGTCGTGCCGATACGCGTGAACGAGTTCATCGTCGCGCTTGCTTTACCCACGGTAAAGACTATTTCGAAAGCTCTTAAATAGATTTCTCTCGAAGCCTGTTCGGTCGACCAGATACCGCAGTTGACGCGGTTTGTTTCCATATCGTTGAGCGCGTAGTGCTTAGCGTAAGCCATCGCGCCTTTGCTCTCGATACCTATCGATTCGTAAGCTTCGGTGTAACCCGCAAGGAAAGGATCTTCCGAGGGATATTCGAACGCTCTGCCGCCGAACGGAGAACGATGCATGTTGACGCCCGGTCCGTAAACGCCGTTGTAGCCGAGATAAAGCATGTCTTCGCTCTTGTGTTCGCCCACCCTTTGGGCGATATCGATGTCGAACGAAGCGGCGAGTATTCCCGCGCAGGGGTAAGATACCCATGTCCAGCCCGTGCCGTTTTCGCCCTTGATGGTATCGTCATTGGGGAGAGCAAAGAAAGCTTCCTGACGCTTGGTTATGCCTACGGGTCCGTTTTCTTGCTTGGATTCGGGCAAAACTATAGATTCCGCGCCGTGTATCCAGTGGTAAGCGTTGACGACTATATTGCACTGTTGTTCGAAAGTCATTTGGTCTAAGAGCGAATTCCATTCGCTTTGCCAGTGCTTAACGTAGGTAAGACCGTCACTGTAAACGAGCTTCAAAAGCTCTTCGTCCTTTTCCTTTTCGGGGTAAAGCGGAGCGGAGATAAACTGAATGGCAACCTTGTCGCCGTTCTTTACGTCGGGCTTGCCGTCTACCGAGCCGCTTGCGAACGAGCCGTAAACGGGCATATCGTAATCGCTTCCGTCGGGAACGATATCGTATGCTAAGTCGCGCGCGAAATCGGTATTGAGGGTAAGCTTGGTGTAAGTCGCGGGGTAAGTTGCGTTCCAGTCGTTACGGCTAAGATATGTCGCCTTGTTATCCCCTTTATAGGCGTATTTGTTGATATCGCCGGAGGAAAGTTGGTTGGTTATCTCTTCGCCCGTCTGTGAGGACTTAGAATAGGTTTTATAATCTTTTTCGAACTTAATTTCCGAAACGAAGTTTGCGCCGAGTCCGTCCTTGCCGCTCACACCCCCGAAAACTACGTTCGTCTGCGTGGCTTTGCCTAAAAATTCAAGGATATTGTCCGCCGCGGTGTGAGAATCCTTACCGACGGTGAGATAATAATCGCCTTTTTCGATGATATAGGTTTCTTCGCCGTTAGCGTCGTAAGTCTTGAAGTCTTCGTTAGAAACTTCGATTTTAACTACTTCGCTTGCGCCGGGAGATAGAACCGCGGTCTTTTTGTAGCCCGCAAGCTCTACGGCAGCCTTTTCTATTCCTAAGTCTATATCGTAATCGGTGTACGGCTTAGAAATATACGCCATAACTACTTCTCTGCCGCTCTTTTTTCCGTCATTGGTAACTTTTACCGAAACTTCGTATCCTTTTGCCGTCTTTGTGGTCTTAAAGTCGGAATAGGAAAAATCCGTGTAGCTTAGTCCGTAACCGAACGGGAAAGCAACTTCTTCGGAATACTTCCAGCCAGCCGTAGAGTGCTTTGCGCCCGCGGCGGAGGAAGCGTTGCCGGCACCCGTCATGCAATCGAAGTAACGCGTTTCATAGTACCTGTAACCTATATAAATGCCTTCGGCGTATACCATATATTTGCTGTGGTATTTGCCGTTGTTTTTAAGCATTGTGCTTAAAAGTTCGGCGTTGCCGTAGGTGTAGTTGCCGTCGTTAGCGGTGGACGGAGCGGAGTTGTTGTCGTAAGCCCAAGTATCGGGAAGTCTGCCGGACGGGCTTAGATCTTGACCGTCCATAGTCTTGCCCTTTAAAAGGTCGGCTACCGCGTTCATACCGGTAGAACCCGGTTGACCTATCCACATGCAAGCGTCGATTCCGCTATAATACGGCTCGATATCCTGCATCTGCAATGGGTTGCCGGAGTTTATGAGGAGAATTACTTTTTTGAAAGTTCCTTTGTTTTTCTGCGCGATTACTTCGGTTAAAAGCGCGTCTTCTTCGTCGCTCAATCCTAAGTAGCCGCCGTTTGCGGAAGTGTTTTCGCGTTCGCCCTTGTCGTTTCTGCCGATTAAGTCGGAATCGGAAGCGTAGTTATAATGAAGGTCGGAATATTCGCCGCCCGAACGCGCGAGCGTTACTATCGCCGCGTCGCCGTAGGTTGCGTATGAAGATTTTACGTCCGAAGTATACGCGCTTTGCGGCACTTCGTTAACCGACCACTGCTGCCACGGCGTACAGTAGGACTTTTTCCAAGTAATCATTTTGTACTTACTTCCCGCACCGCTATTGTAGAAGTTCCACAACGTCGGGTTGACGGTAAATCCGCGCGATTCAAAAGCTTGCTTCATAGTAAGCGTAGCCGCCGAATTAGTCTTGTAATCGTAAGTTTCAACGTAGCCCGAACCCGTGCCGCATTCGACGATATCGACCGAAGCGTGACCTAAAAGGCTCAACTTTTCACTGCCTGATAAAGGAAGCGCAGAAGAGTTGTTCCACAAAAGAACCGCGCCGGCGGCTTCCGCTTCTTCTATCATGCGAGAGTCCTCTTTATAAAGGTTTTCGCCGTTTACGGTAAAATCGTACTTCGTCTCGAAAAACGTTTCGGGTTCCGCGTCCGGGTCGTTAACGGTAATCATGTTGCTCGTGCCGAACATCATGTTAATCGCCGCGGAAGCAAAGTTCTTCGCAACGTAAGTTAGGATAAGCACGGCGGCGAACACGACGGCAAAAATGCCCGTCAATATTCCCCATACCGTTTTAGAAAATAATTTGTTCATTTAATATACTCTCCGTGAAACGCGCTTTTTCCCGCGTTTCTTTGTTTTGTCGATGTTTTTTGTTAAATCTGCGTAAATACTATGTCGCTTACGGTCATGGTAATAGGAGCGGAACGGTCTGTGGAACGGAACTTAATAAAGAAAGGCTTGTTCTGATTTGCCGCTCTTACGACGCCCGAATAATTTATCGTAATCGCGCCTGCGGAAGAAAGGTCTTTCCCTCCGTATTTGCCGTCTGTTCCTGCAAAATAAACTACTTTCCCCGCTGCCGACAATCTTACTCTAAAGCTGACGTTGTACGCGGTGCCCTCCGCAAAAGTCGGCTGATATCTAAGCTGGTATTCCGGACTTTTTCCGTCCTTATCCTCAGCCATTTTGTTGAAAGCGAAGGTTATTGTTCCGTTATCGTAAGACGGAGCGGAAGCGAGTTCGTAATCGGTACCCGCCGTACCGTCGCAATAGTAAAACCACTTGCCGGGATTCGCCGTTACGTAAGAATTATTCTGTTTCTCCACCGAATAATCGTCGCTTATGCGTGTGCCGCCTTGATAGTCGGGTAAGTCCGTGCCGTCGTTTTCTTCTACTCTAATAAGCTTAACTCTTATCGTTACGGTTTCATCGTTCACCTTGCTGTTTATGCGGATAGAGAAAGGCTCCGCCGTATTGCGATAACCGACGAACGAAATAGTTTTCGTAACGTTTTCTTTTACGACAACGGTATACGCGGCAGGACTCGAATCGGCTTTTCTCGAAGCAAGGCGCAGTTCGCAAGAAGAGCTTACCATAACTTCAAGCTTCATCGTGTAGTATTTCCCTACTTCAACTTGATTAGGTTGATAGCGGAAATAAAAATATTTACCGTTTGCCGCATTCGGAATAATATTGAGCGTTGCGGTAGCAGTGGAATTTTCATGGTACGGCTCCTTTTCGAATCCGTAACCGGTACCGAGCGCTCCGTCCGCATGATAGTGCCACACGCCCGCGTCCTGAACGCATTCCGAGTTTGTCTTTTTTGTGACGAGATAGTAATCCTTCGCGGGTTCGCTATCGGCGCGTTTTACGACGATTTCTTCACCATATACAATCTTATCGTCGTTTGTGACCAAATAAGGCTTAATATTATATTGAATTTCTTCGCTGTAAGCGATTTCTTCGACTATCATCGGGCAAGTGCCAAGCGTTTCGTCGCCGTAAATATCAGCCGCGGTAAAAACCGTTCTCGCCGTTTCGTCGTCAAAGCTCGTGCGAACACTTATTCCTCTATAATAGCTGTCGCTTGAGAATTTTTCAATTTCGCCGTCGTCTTTTACGACTTCGTAGCCCGCCTCTTCATATTCGCTTATGTCCGTTTTTACGGCGGCGGCTAACAATAAATAGGCGTTATCTTGTGACTTATTTCCTCGTGTAGAATAGAAAACTTCGTCATCGAAGTTTTCGACGGCGAAAGCGGTAAAGCTTTCGCCGTAAAGGTCTTGACCTTTACGCCGCTTGGCGTTGCCGACCGGCATGCCGAAAGTTCCAAAAATCAATACCGATACGCATAAAAACGCAAATATAGCTTTTAAATTTTTCATCATCGGGATTCCCTTTTTCAATAAGTTTTCAGTGGGTTTCGAAAATTCCGCCGTCCTTTAAGCCGCCCGATGAGCCGTTTTGCGAGCCGTTTTGCGAGCCGTTTTCTCTATCGGACGAAGATGAGGTTTTTTTAGACGAATCGTCAGGGTTTTCGCCTTTATCGCAACCGATAAAGAATACGGCGGACAAAGACAAAACTATAACGATTAAGACCGAAAGAACAGCGAATATTCCGTGCTTTTTCATAAAAATCATTCCTCCGAGGAAAAGTCCGTCCACCCGCCCGCGCCGT
>CAKQSU010000001.1 GCA_934273135.1 uncultured Clostridia bacterium | reverse complement strand
TTTTTAACGTTTGTCTTAATTTCAACGCGAACTGTCGTTTTTCGAACGCGAATTGCAAAAATTTTTCCTTTTTTTACGCTTAAAAGTGAAAGAACGGAACAAAAAAGCCGTCCGTTCTTTTCTGATATTAGCGCAAAAACACTCAGGATTTTTAGCGTTAAACACTCATGCGGGAAATGCGACGTTTACTTCAAAAACCCCGTTGTCGGCGGAAATATTCATTTCTCCGCCGTACTTTTCGACTGTCGCTTTAACGCTTTTTAATCCGTAACCGTGGTACGCGCCGTCCTTTTTAGTCGTTGCGGGCAAGCCCGAAACAAAGCTAAGCTCGCCCGAAAAATAATTATACGCGCTCACTACCACGAATCCTTTTATTTTTTTGACGGTAACGCCTATCGTGCGTTTTTCCTCGGGCAGGCTTTCAACCGCTTCAATCGCGTTGTCAATGACGTTGCCGAGCATCGAGTAAACGTCGGAATCTTTCATAAAAGCAAGCGATTCGCCGTCCGCAACGGCGGAAAGCTGTATGCCTTTTTTGTTGCAAAGAAAGCTTTTTTCGGTCAGTATAACGTTTAGCGCGTTGTTTTTCGTGCGGAAGTTCGAATCGTAATTTTTCACTATGTCCTCAATTTCTTTTACCGCTTCCTCTCCGCCTTCGC
The DNA here is from genome assembly GCA_934273135.1 of uncultured Clostridia bacterium. Taxonomy (GTDB): domain Bacteria; phylum Bacillota; class Clostridia; order Christensenellales; family Borkfalkiaceae; genus UBA4636. Next base: position 22,259 of record CAKQSU010000001.1, on the reverse strand, counting down.
CGCGCTCGGCAATGAGCCGTATCTGATGCTTTAAGTCGTGGAATTTGAGGTTGAACCGCTCTATGTTTCCGCGCGAAGCTTCATACTGCGATTCTTCCATTTTTCTCATGCGGCTCGCAACGGCAATCTCGCTTTCCAAAGCCTTTCTGTGCGGCCATTCAAACAAAAGCACCAACGCCATCACACAGCATGCAAGGTTATAAAAAACCAATAAAAGGCTCGCCGCTTTGTTCCCGGAAAGATTCAACGAATAAGTCGATATCGAACTGAAAACTATGTCGACAAAGAGTATTGCGGACGCGCACGCAAGCATAGGCACGGTTTTTATTTCCATTATCCCGTACTTTTTTATCGTTTTTACGATGTACTTGTGCGTTAAAAAATAACCCGCCGCGTAGATTGCTATGTACAAAAAAACAATCGCGAGCGTTTGCGCCAGGTCGCCCCATATGGCTTCTTCCACGGGCTTTGTCGAGTAGAACATCGATATTATCGTCGCCTTAAAGCCGAAAAGCGTGTCTATGAGTTCGAAAAGCATTTGCAGAATGTGTTGAACGGTGTAGCCCGTGACGGTACAAAACGCCACGTCAGAAAATCTGCCCTTAAAACAGAACTTCGCCATAGCCGTCGTTACGATGAACATCGCTAAGAAAATTGCGGTGGAATACCAGGCGGTGGACGCAAATTCGGGCAGAGGTATCAAAAACGCCACGCAAAAGCAAGTGAGAACGGAAAGAAAAACCCTGAGCGCGAACTTGTCGCGGCGGTCAAGCAGGTTTAAAAACAACGCTTCGGCGATGATTAGTTCGAGCATGAAAAGCGGCTTATACACGTACATCGGCGCAATATTAAACATTTTCGCCTCCCGCGGAAAGATATTCCGCCAACGCCCGAACAAGCTCCTTTCTCTTCGCGCGCGACACAAGCAATTTTTCGTCCCCGACGGTCACCGTGTCCGCGCCTACTGCGCGCACGTGCCGCAAGTTGACAAGGTAACATCTGTTGCACAAAATAAAACCGAACTTCTTCGTTTCTTTCGCCACGCTCGCAAGGGAATCCTTGCTTTCAACCTTGCCGGACGTCGTATGATAAACGACTTTATGATTGATTACTTCGACGTATCTTACGTCGTTCACGAACAAAACCGCGCTGCCGTCCTCCGTTTTGACAAAGATTTTTTCGTTGCGCCTCGTCGCGTTGTAACGCTTTAAAACACGCTCCATTCTCAGTTTGAATCCGCCGTACGAAACGGGTTTGACGATGTAATCGAGCGCGTCCACAAGATAGCCGTCAACGGCGAACTGCGCAAGGTTTGTCACGAAAACTATTATCGTTGAAGCGTTTGTCTGCCTTAAAGCTTTCGCCGTTTCCATTCCGTCGCGGTCGGGAAGCTCTATGTCCATAAACACAAGGTCAAAATTTTCGCTCGCCCTATCCAAAAATTTAAGCCCGGAATCGAAGTCGGAAACGGAATACGTCAGGTTTTTCTCCTTAAAAAACTCGTCCACGCAAGTTTTCAACCTCTGTAAATCGGTTTTGTTGTCCTCTACTATGGCAATATTCATTCTTCACCTCTTATAAAGCAAACGAAAACTTTTTTGCTTTATATTAAGAATACCCCAATATTCCCATTTTGTCAATAGGTTTTCAAAAAATAATTTTCCCGGCTTTTTATGGCGATTTTTCTAAAAAGTCCGCCTATAAGTCGATTAAACGGCAAAAAGCCCGACGAATAAAACCGTCGGGCTTTGAAATTTCGGTATAAAATTATTTAATCTTTCCGCAAACGGAACACTTGAAGCATTCATTTTCGGGTACGAAAGCGACCTTTACAAGACGTAAAAACTTTTTTTCGTTCGTTTCATATTCGGTTTGTAAAAGAGCAACGGATCTTACGGAAGAGTATTTTCCGATATAACGCCATTTATCGTTATCCGCAGCAGAAATATCAACAAGTTTACGTTCTTCCGCTCCATCGTTAAACTCTATTACCACGGTGTATTTTGCGACGTTATTACCGGAGTTAAAAACGTCGTAAACGTAAATATTTACAGTTTCATCTTCGATAGTTTTGTTAAATCTCATACCGGAATTCCTGACATTCGTGACATACAGCACACCGCCCGAATTAGACCATCTCGGGGCATTATTGTCAGAGTCGTAACCGATGATTTCAACGTTATCGCCTAATGTTTCGTTTGATTTTGCGGAAGCGGCTTCTACCGAAAAATCACTATTCGGCGTTCCCGTAACATCTGCGTAATCGTGAGCGAAACTTCTTACTTTGTAAGTAGTTTTGCAAAGCGAGCAGGTGTATTCCGTTATATCGGAATTATATAGGTCGTGCGTTCTCGTTTTTGTTCCCTCGTCGGTCGGGATATGCTTATGAACATCGCCGCTCGTGACGGTGAAGCCGTCGATTATCGGGGAAGACAGAGTTTTTCCGTCATCATTGTTAAAGTACGTATGTTCGATAAATTCCAAAACTATCGTATTTTCACCTGCGTTAAAATCGAAATCGCCGAGAAGAATGTCGTCGTAACAACAGAAAGTTGCTTTATCGCCGCTCGTTGAAGAGGCTTTGCCGCCGGGGATAATAACATCGTCGCCGAGAGTAACTTCCTTGTCGTTAACGCGAAGCTTAAACACCTTGTTAGCCAACATATCGGCGGCTATATACGCCATACCCATATTATTCGGTTTCCCGTTCGAATTAACGCCGTACTTTACAATCCACTGGCTTGCCGCGCGCATGGAAACTGAGGTTTTGCCCGCCGTTTCGGCGTTTATTTTAACTGTTACGGTATTGCCCGTCTTAAAATTACCGAGGCATGCGCCGCCGTTCGAATAAACTTTTACGACACCGCTGTTTCTCAAATTTTCGGTAAGATAAGTTACGTAACTTGCATCTTCCGCTTCGAACGAGACGCTTTTAAGGTTGAACACGGCTTTGCTTTCGGAGTACTTTTCGGCGGACTTGCCGTAAGCATAGACGGCGCGGAGAAGATTTTTCATGTTTTCTCCAAAATTTACACCGTTTTCGGAAGAGTAAACATTGCTTGCAACCGAGTAAGTCGCGCTTGCGAAAGGCTCCGTATCGTCAGCGTTATACAGCTTTACGGTTACGGGAGTATCGAATTCCAAAACGCCGATATCGTCGTAGATAACGCGCTTTAAGCCGTCAACTTCTTTAAAGCGGGTTATAACGCTTTCTTCGCCGTTCTTTTCCGCGACTATTTTTTGGGCTTTGCCCGCAAAGTCGAAGTACAAACCGACCTTATCGCCGAAGCACAAGCCCGCGTTTTTAAAAGCCGTGCCGACGGAATTTTTTACGGTAACGGTCGGAGCGACAAACACCGAACTATCAAGCGTAACGCCGACGGTCGGATCCGCGCCGATTTCGGAATACGCCGCGGCGGATTTGCCGTAAGAGAGCAAATCGGAAAGCAAAACCCTCATATCCGCATAGCCTTGAACAGGCAGAGAAAGTTCGTAAGCGGAAGATGAAAGGAGTGACTCGGCGTAAGACTTAACGGAAAAAGCTTCCGCGCTTTCTTCCAAAATTTCGTCTTTATTTTCGCCCGTGAGCGAAAGAGTATAGCTTATTCCGCTTGCCATGTACTGCGGCGCGGTCTTGTCGAAAGTTACCGTGTTTAAGCCTTCGACAAGGTTGTCTTTTTCGACGGAGTAGGTCTTTTCTTCAAGCGTAAAGTTCATAACGGCTTTCGTATATCCCGCGGGAACTAAAAGCGTGTATCTCACGGTTATGCCGTCGTTTAGCGTTATTCCTACTTCTTTCACGACCCTTGCGCTTGCTGCTGCATAAGCGGGCGTTTTAACGGTTGCCAAGCCGCCGACAAACGACAACGCGGCAACAACGACAAGGGATAACATTACTTTTTTTATAAATTTGTTTTTCATATTCTCTCTCCGTTAATCGAGCAAAAACCCGTCGGGTTCTCCGATAATAGCATTCTCGTTGTCAATAAGTCCGCTCGTCGCGATGACGCTATTTTCGTCTATTTTTACGATTTCGACCTTCGCCGCCGTAAAAAATTTTAAAACTTTGTCTTCCATTGCGTACTCCTTTTTTATTGTTGATTTTTCGCCGCCGATTGCTTATTCTTTTTTATTATGAACGCCGTCCAGACGACGATGCCTGCAACTATAATAACGTTAATCGGCAAAACGCCCCAGTACATCCACCAAGCGACGGGAACATCCCTCTTAGTGATTTTTTGAAGGTTGACCGTAATAACGTCGCGAGTAGTATCGCGCGTTTCGTGCATATAGTAAGCGTTCGCGCTTGCATAAAGAATATTTTTGCAAGCTTTGCGCGCGTAGTAACGTTTTTGGTTGTCGCCGTTTATGCCAACGAGGTCGCCGTTACCGGTGTTTAAAGCAAGGTCGTTGCCGCCGGCAAGCATAGTGCTTATATTCATGTAACCGCCGTAAGAGTCGGTTATAATGCAACCTTTAAAGCCCCATTCTCCGCGCATTATTTCTTCAATGAGCGCGTAGTTCCCGCCGACCCAGCCCGAGCCGATACAACCCAAAGCCGTCATAACGCCGTTGGCTTTGCCCTTTTTAACGGCGATTTCAAAAACTTTAAGCGCACCTTCGCGCAAAGTCTGTTCCGTTGCCCAGGTGTTTGCGGAACTTCTGTTCGCTTCCTGGTCGTTCGCGACGAAGTGTTTTACGTAAACGTTAAGACCTTGGCTTTCCGCTCCGAGACACGTTTCTGCCGCCATGATTCCGCTAAGATATGCGTCTTCCGAATAATATTCGCTATTTCTGCCCGAGAACGGCGAGCGTTGAATGTTTGCGCCGGGAGAGTACCAGCCGGTAACGTTGGACGGAATTGCTTCCGCACCGACGGAGTTACCGAAAGCGTAAGCATAATCGTTGTTCCAGGTACAACCGAGAACGGCAGGCATAGAGAACATCGTCCAGCCCGTTCTGTCGGGGTTGCCTACGTTTTTGTCTACTTCGAGAATGTGCCTATTTAGCCCCGCGGGTCCGTCGTTTTCAAGCATATGGCGTTTGCCTACCGATTCAACGGCAACCGTTCTGTAACCGCCCCTTGAAATAAGCGCGCCCATATCCGCGTCCGAAAGTTGGTTTAAAAGCTTTTTCCATTTTTCGCTGTCGAAGTTAGCGGGATTGCCGAGTTCCATTAACAGTTCGTGGTTAGGCTTAACGTTCCAGCTTTCGAGGTCGGATTTGGAAGCCTTGCTTCCGTCCTCCCTTACGTAGAGATAAAGCCCGTTATCCTCGCCCTGCTTATACGTTTGTGCCAAACCGTCTTCGCCGTCGTAACGATAATTTTTAAGCCTCGTAACGGCTTCTCCGCTCGGCTTGCCGTAAGCTTTTGAAGGGAAGGTGCCTTTAAAGTCCGCTCTCGTCATATACGTTACGGAAACGTTTGAGTCGGAAGCGTCTATCTGACATTCGGCGTAAGCTTCAACGTGCGTAGTTTCGAACACGCCGTCGGAATTTTTGCTAATAACATCGTAATCAGTAAGGCGGTTAGCCACCCTTTCGCCCGTAGTCGGATCGTTCATTATCTTCAACGTTTTGTCGAGCGAATATTTTATTTGAAGCGGGTTTCCGCCCTCGTCGGTTTTTACCGTGTGAGAATCTGTTCTCAAACTTAAAACGTATTCGCCGAAGTCAAGTTCGTAACCGCAGTTACGGTTGTAGTTTTTGTCGTAGCAGTCGTAGGAAGCCATGTCGTACGCACTGAAAGTCAGTTCTACGGTCTGCGTTTCGCCCGCCGGGATAAGCGCGGTCTTTTTGAACGCTACGAGGTTAACGTCGGATTTTTCTATTCCGCCCTCGTAATACGGCGGCGTTGCATAAAGCTCTACGGTGTCTTTGCCTGGCTTGTCGCCGACGTTCGTGACGTTTACCTTTACGGTGAATTTTGTATCGGCGGTAAACCCGTCCTTAACGGCGGGTGTGAATTCGGTAATTTCCCACTTGAAATCGGTGTAGGAAAGCCCGTAACCGAACGGATACTGAACGACCGCGTCGTAGCCCGTCAAGGTCTTTTTGCCGTTTTTACGGTCGGAAATTTCCTTTGTGTAATCTGCCCAGTAACCCTCTTTATCGGCGGTTTCATACCACTTATAGCCGCTATATACGTTTTCCTGATAGATAACGTAAGAGCCTTTGGAAAGGGTTTTTCCCGCGGCGTTTACGAAAGTTGAATCGTAAGTCAAGTCGTACGCATGCGTATTAGTCGTTTTGCCGGACGGGTTAGCGTCGCCCGTTAACAGCGCAGGGAGCGCGAAGATTCCGTTTTCTCCTAAGCCGTTGGAGATAAGCGCGGCATCAACGTCGTAATCGTCAAGGAAAGAAAGGTTCATTTCGTTGCACGAGTTGTACAAAACGATAACTTTTTTGAAGTTTTCGGTAACCATCTTCAAGAGGGCTTCTTCCTCGGTCGTGATATCGAGGTAAGTTCTCGTCGGGTCCTCGGGCGCGTTTTTGTCGTGGTCGGTTACTTTTGGCTTGGTGCCGTCAAGGTTTTTGTACTGAACGAAAGGTAAATCCACGCCTTCTCCGCCGAGCCTTGAGATAACCACGAGCGCGATATCCGAATATTCTTTTGCGTTTTGCAAAATCGTTTTGCCGTTTTCGCCTGCTTCGTCGTATTTTTCTCTTGCAGGTTCGGTTAAGAGATAATATCTCGGGTCACGCATCAACGCTCTTATCAGGTTGCCGTTGCCGTCAAGCGCGCGGGAAGCGCAGAAGTTTTTGTACATTGCGGCAAGTTCTTTGTTGTACTCTATGCCGTAATCGACAAACTCCTTGCCGCCGCAGTCGTTTTTAGTGCATTCGGTAGCCGACTTTTCGTTGCCCCAACCGCATTTTTTGCAGTACTTTTTATCGCACATCTGTAAAATGCCGTTCATTTTCAGTTTATTCTTGGCTACGCCGTCGTTCGAAGCGGCGGAACCGTCCGAACCACATACCCAACCGCCGTCCGAACTCGACCAGCCGAAAATATTTATCTTTTTTATTTCGTTCTTAGAAAGCGGCAAGGTTTCGTCCTCGTTTTTAACGAGAACTACGCCCTCTTCCGCTATATCGTAGTTTAAAAGCCTTGACTGAGATAACGCCGCCGTCAATTCTTTGTTGTCCTCTGTCAGGTTTTGCCCCGAGCCGTACAAATGCATCGTGATGACGTCGCCCCACATTCCCGCAAGAACGTCCACGGCAATCGCCACGGCGAGAAGTATTGCCATTATTCCGAACGCTATAAAATCGCGTTTTTTCAATTTCATATTTTTACCTCGTTAATCAATGTATTCGATAAGTACGTAGTCGTACTGTCCGAGCGCAACGCCAAAAAAACCTTGATACTTATAGTATTTTTCGGTAGAGTTCTGTTTTTTGCAGCCGTTAGCTTTTGTCACGATTTCGTCCGCGGTGTCAACAAGCTCTACTTTGAATGTTATTTCTAAAACGTTTTCGCCGTCTTTAAGGTCGATTTCGCCCAAAAGCGTAGTAAACCAGTATGTGAAAAGTGTGTTGTCGCCGACACCGTTATTGTTTTTACCTTCAAGTACGGAACCCTCCGGAATAGCCACGTTTTGCCCGTTGACGTTAAGCACCATAATACCCGAAAGCGGAACGGCTTCCACCCTTGACGGCGGGTTTGCGTCGTACGCGTTGGACGCGCCGCGAATTTTGAGTTTTGCTTTGCCCGTGCCGACGTTGTTGAATCTTATCGTGATTTTTTCGTTGCCCGTATCGAAACCCGAAGCGAAGTTTCTTCCGCTTGCCTGCGAAATCATTACGAGGCTTGCAGGGGAAGCTTCATTAGTGAATTTAGAATCGCTCCACGCCTTGCCGTTTTCGTCAAGGAAAACTTTCGTTTTCGCGCCGCCGGTGAGAGATACCATAGAACTGTCTTCAAGCTCTATTTTGAGCGAAGCTTTCATGACGTTTATCTGAACTTCCGTTTCGTATTCGCCCCACTTAACCTTAACCGATTTATCTGCTACGGCGAGCTTTTTGTTCGCGTCGTACACGACCTTTGAAACGTCGTAGCCCTCTATATCAACGTATTTTCCGCTGCCCAAAACGTATTCGAGTATAAGGCCCTCGGGGTCGAACGTTTCGCCTTCCGTATAGTCGGTTTTTACGGGAACTTGTTTGACGTGCAAGTACTTTTTGCCCGCGGCAAGCGGAACGGAAACATACTTATCCCCATAGTAAATTTTCACTTCCTCGGTGCCTTTCGGGATAAAGCCGGCGGGGACTATGCGAAGCTTATTGAAAGAAACGCTTTCTTCGACGTAGCCGTCGTTCCAAGTGGCTTTTATAACCATGCCCGTCGGGTCGAAGGCTTCTTCGCCCTCTACGTATTCGGTTCTCTCCGGCGGAGTTACCATTTCGAGCTTACTTATGTAATACTCGTTCGCGTCTTCGTTTTTCTTGCCGCCGCCGGAGGCGCCGCTTGAATTATCGCCGCCGCCCGAGCAACCGCTCAAAGCAACGCATAACGCCACGGTTAACGCCAAAATCGCACTAATTAGCCTTGTTCTTTTCATTTTCATACTCCTTGTTTTTAGTACGGAAAGCCGATTTTTAAAGTTATCCGCCTTTCGTAGTTAAATTTTATACGATGATTTTTAGCTTGTCAATAGGTTTTTCATAACCCGTCGTTTTCAAACCATAAGCCGTCCGTAAACCGCAAAAAAAACGCCCCGACAAGCGAAGCGTTTAAAAAAACTATTAAGTAGACAAAGGAAAAATCATTGTCAGCGTAAAAACGCCTTCGTCGGCGGAAATTTCCGTTTTGCCACCGTAAAGGGAAACTATCCGTTTTATGCTCTTCACGCCGTAACCATGGTATCGTTTGTCCTCTTTGGTGGTCTTAAAACCGTTTTCGTCTAAAATCGGTTGATCGCTATAATAGTTGCGGCAAACAACGATTAGCCGCCCGCCCGCAAAGTGAGAAGTAAGGCTTATAACGCGCTTTTCTTCTTCACATTTCATAGAAGCTTCTATCGCGTTGTCGAGCGCGTTGCAAAACAGCGTGTAAATGTCCGTTTCGTCTATAAAACTAAGTTTTTTACCATCGAGAATACACGAAAAATTTATCTTTTTGCCACTGCAAACAAGCCCTTTTTCGGTTACGGCAAGGTCTAACGCCGCGTTGCCCGTTTCCACGAACGAATCATATATCGAAATGGTTTTTTCTATCTCGTCGACCTTTTTGTCGTCAAGCATTCCGCCACCCGAAATAAGGCGTATTTTGTACTTTAAGTCATGGCACTTTATGTTTATGAGTTCTATAGTTTCCTTAGACGTAACGTATTGCCGCCGTTCTTCTCTGAGTATGCCGTTAACCCTTTCGAGTTCGTTCTGTAAGTCGGTGCTTAAAAGAAAAGAAAACTGAACGGTTAAAACGAGAGCACAACAAACGAATATGCTTATGCTCGTCATGATGACGTTTAGTTTATCGAAAGCGTCGTAAGAGTGGTAAGTGGTAACGGCGTTTATGACTACGCTTACAAGCACAGTTAAAACGAGCAGAACAAGCACTTGCGCGCTTTTTACGAAAATCTGTCCTTTTATCCTTAGTGAGCATAGTAGATACACAAGCCAGTACGCGGCAAAATAACAGATAACGTACAAAGGAATAGAATACAGCGTGAACACCGGCGAAAGGTCGTTGCCGTAAATGCCGAGCGCGGTGTTGTCGTTTATTTCCATTGAGTACGCGAGAATATTGAAGCACTGAAACGCAACATGTTGCGTGCAATACCCGGCTATCGAGCAAAATATCAAAGCGACGGGCTTTTCGTCAAAGATAAAGAACGAACACGTCAAAGTAAGCGCGAAGAGGAAAAAGAACATGAACGAAACGTAAAGCGGCGAATTGAGCTTTGCGTTTACGGGAAAGAAGAACGCGGCGGCAAAGCAAACGATAAGGGAAAGAGTTATCGGCAGCCAGAAATTCTTTTTTAACGTGAGCCTTGAAAAAAACAAGCTTTCGGCTATCAAAAGTTCCGCCATAAACACTATTTTATATATCGAAATATTAGAGCCGAAAACCATCAGAAATTACTCCGCACGAATTCGTCCACCGCTTCCGAAAAAGGTTTTCTTTTCGAACGCGAAATCTGCAAAACCTCGCCGTTTGAAAGCGTTAAATCGAAGCCGCAAATGCTTTTTATATGTCTTAAATTAACAAGGTAGCAATGGTTGCATCGCGAAAAGGACTTTTTGTCTAACAAATCTTCCGTCTTTTTTAACGAGCCGTAAGTCTGGACAACGCCATCGGTCGTGTGGAAAAACAAGCCGTGTTCGCGCACTTCCACGTAATAAATATCCTTTTGCATAAGGCGAGTAAACTTATCGTAAGCGTTAACGTCAATCGTAAGGCAATCTTCGCGCCCGAGCCGTTCGACCGCGCGTTTAATTTTTAGTTTAAGCCCGTAATACGTGACGGGTTTTACTATAAAGTCGAGAGCGTCGACCTCGTAGCCGTCTATGGCGTACTTTCCGAAGTTCGTTACGAACACTATTATGACTTGCGAATCTATTTTGCGTATTTTCTTCGCAAGCTTTATGCCGTTGCAATCGGGCATCTCCACGTCGAGAAAAATTATATCGAACTGCTTGTTGTATTCTTTCAGGAAGGTTGTCGGCTCTGAAAACGTCGTCACGGAAAAAGCGACGTTCTCTTCTTTTTCGTATCTGACAAGGTTTTCTTTAAGCTCTTTCTGCGCTTGCTCTTCGTCGTCTATAATCGCAATTTTTACCATAATTCCTCCTGAGTTTTCTTTCACTTTTTTAAGCCGACTCGCCTTTAAGCGGGTTGCAACCATACCACGTACGGTTGCTCGTTTGCCGTTGGCAAAGGCGCTTGTTTGGTGCCGTTTTTATTACCTTCGATTTTAATATACCATTATCGTCCCATTTTGTCAATAGGTTTTTAAAAAATAATTTCTCGGGTATTTTTGTGGGTGTTTTTTAAAAAAGTCCGCCTATAAGTCGATTAAACTACTGTTTTTATGTTTTTATCGCATACAGACGACAAGAGAGAAACAAAAAACTTTTTTCCGTTCCTTGACAAGGAACGCACGCAGTAATATAATTATAGACGAAATATTTACGCGCGAGGAAGAATTTATGCTTTCACTTAAAGAGCTTTTCAAAACGGGAAGAGGACCTTCGAGTTCGCACACGATGGGTCCCGAAAAGGCGGCTAAAATTTTTGCGGCAAGATATAATGAAGCCGACAAATTTGCCGTTACTTTATACGGTTCGCTCGCCTCTACCGGCAAAGGGCATTCGACCGACCGGGTTTTAAAAGAAGCTTTCGCGCCTAAAAAATGCGAGATAGTTTTCGACGAGCTTTATCCTTGCCCCGTTCACCCCAACACTATGGACTTTTCGGCGTATAAAGCGGGCAAAAAGCTCGGTGAAGCGCGCGTTTACAGCGTAGGCGGCGGAGATATACGCTTCGACGGAGAAAAGAAAAAAGAAGAAGCGGACGTTTACCCTCTTTCAACGTTTTCTTCCATCGCCGATTATTGCCGTAAAAACGATATGCGTATCCCCGATTACGTAGAAAAAATCGAAGGAAAAGAGATTTTCGAGTACCTTAATAAAGTCTGGCAGACGATGAAAAATTCCGTGGAAGAAGGGCTTAACGCAAGCGGAGTTTTGCCGGGGATTTTAAAGACCGAGCGAAAAGCGAAAAAACTGTTTTCGCAAAAGCTTGACGGAGAAAGCGAACAAACGCGGGAAAACCGCATTGTCTGTTCGTACGCTTTTGCCGTGAGCGAACAAAACGCCGACGGCGGAGTCATCGTAACCGCGCCCACTTGCGGAAGCTGCGGGGTTGTTCCGTCCGTTTTATTATACGAACAGCAAACCAAAGGTTTTTCCGACGAACAGATTGCGCGCGCGCTTGCAACCGCCGGGATTATCGGCAACGTTATCAAAACGAACGCTTCGATAAGCGGCGCGGAATGCGGCTGTCAGGCGGAAATCGGCTCGGCGTGCAGCATGGCTGCGGCGGCTCTTGCGGAGCTACGCGCCCTTTCGCTCGAAGAGATAGACTGCGCGGCGGAAATCGCAATGGAACATCACTTGGGCTTAACTTGCGACCCGATAGCGGGGCTTGTGCAGATACCGTGCATAGAACGCAACGCCGTCGCCGCAATGCGCGCGATAAACGCCGTTTCCCTTGCCGACTTTTTGTCCGATTCCCGCAAAATTTCGTTCGACTTAATCGTCGAAACAATGTACAACACGGGCAAAGACCTTCTTTCCGGCTACAAGGAAACCTCCTCCTCGGGCTTAGCCAAATACTACCCCTTTTCCCTCTCGGAACCAAAATCCTGATTCTTTATATATTAAAACACTTACGAAAAAATTATTAAAAAGTCGGCAAACCCCTTACAAAAAAACACTGAATTTATTTTCACTGAAAAAATTTTCATTATAAATTTGTCTATAAATATCTAAAACACTTGACGATAGCGACAATATGATTTATAATGAATATAAATTCAGTGAAAATTTTTTCATTAAAAGGAGTCATTATGTTCGTCGGCAGAAAAGAAGAACTAAAAACACTAAGGGAGGCCCTGAAAAAACGTAGTGCGGCGGTGCTTGTTTACGGAAAGCGCAAGGTCGGCAAAACCACGATTATCAACAAAGTTTTGGAAGAAAGCAGCGACAAAAACGTTTATTACGAGTGCATAAAATCGACGATAAAAGACAACGTGAGCGGGCTTACGGAAGTGCTTTTGCAAAAAGGCATTATTCCGGTCAAGTTTGAATTTTCCTCTTTTCAGGACGTTTTCGCCTACCTCAACAGCTTAAAAGACACGTTTAACGTGGTTATAGACGAATATCCGTACTTAAAGCAGTTTGAAGCGAGCGAAACGGTGGATTCGATTTTTCAAAGCATAATCGACCAAAGGCTAACGAACGTCCGGCTTTTCATTTCCGGTTCGCACGTGGGAATGATGAAGCATTTGTTGAGAGAAAGCAACGCGCTTTACGGCAGATTTTCGATTGTTTTAAAGCTCAACGAGTTGAATTATCTCGAAGCTTCCGAATTTTATAAAGAAAAAAACGTTTACGACAAAGTTGCCTTATACTCGGTTTTCGGCGGTTCGCCTTTCGTGAACGGATTTTTAGAGCAAACAAAAACACTGAAAGAAAACGTAACGCAAATTATTTTAAATACTTCAAGCGCGGTGTTTTCTTACGCCGAAAGGCTTTTGTTGAGTGATTTTTCCGGCGTGATAAACACCGAAAGAATATTCGCGGCGATAGGAAACGGCAAGAAAAAATATGGCGAAATCGAGCAAAAACTTAACCTACCCAACAACGGGCTTTTGTCCAAGCAACTCAAAACGTTAATCGACATGGAGCTTATCCGCAAAACCGCGCCGCTCAACAAGATAGACGACAACAAAAAAGCCTCGTACGAAATAAACGACAATCTTTTGCGTTTTTATTACGCTTACGTTTACAAAAACAAAAGCGCGTTGATAACGCTCGGCGCGTCGGCTTTTTACGACGAATACGTCGCCCCGTCAATAACGACTTTTATTTCGCACAGGTTCGAGGACATAGTGAAAAGTTACTTTTCGCTCGCCGTTAAAAAGGGCTTGTACGGCGGCGTGCGCAATATCGGCTCATACTATTACGACGACCCGTCCGCTAAAACCAACGGCGAATTCGACGTAGCGATAGAACGCCGCAACGGCTACGATATTTTCGAAGTAAAGTATCTTTCCGCTCCCCTTTCCTTAAAGGAAATGGAGCAAGAATTATCGCAAGTGAAAGCGATAAAAGGCATAAAAATAAACGCCGCGGGCTTCGTTTCGATAAGCGGCTTTAAAGAAACTCCCCTTGATTTTCTTTGCCTCACCGGCGACGATATATACAATATATAAAAACATTCGTCAAGCAATAAACTTCGCTTCTATTTAAAATGGCGGCGGAGTTTTTCTTTTCACAATGTTTTATGCACAAATTGCATATTTATACCGCATATTAAAATTTATTCGTGGAATTTTAATATTTATACATTTTTTCGTTGACAAAACAAAAAGAATGGTGTATATTTATGCACATACTAAACACACGAGGTAACTACATATGAAAAAACTGACTGCAATTTTGCTTATTCTCACTTTAAGCGTCTTTTGTGCCTTTGCCTTCACGGGGTGCGAACTTACGAGCGAAGAAGCACCGAAAAACGCCGAATTAACCGAGGGCGAACAGCTCGGCGCAAACGCTTACGAAAAGTTACAATATATTGATAAAGTTTTGTCCGACAGAGATTGTTTTAACGGCGAAAACTTTGTTCTCACGCAAAAATGGATACACTTCACCCTTACGGAAGCGGGATACAAAAACGACGATATCGCCTATCAGGAAGTTCCTATTACGAAGTACGTAAAAACGGACGTTAACCTTAACGAAAAGTTTTCCGCCGCAAAGAGTTTTTCGGACGACGGCAAGCTTTACGTAAAAGAAGGTCGTAATTACGTTGAAAACGAAAGCGGAACGTACAAAAAAGTGACGGTCGTCAGCGAAAACATTATATTGACGAAAAAGGGAAAAACCGACAAACAAATTATCGTGGGAATGCACTATGACGGAACGGGTACCGGAGACAACGGTTCGGGCGTTGCGCTCGGGCTTACGATGGCGGAAAAATTCTCAAATATCGAAACGGAATACACGCTCAAATTCGTGTTCTTCACTGCGGAAGAATACGGTTTATACGGCTCGTATGAATACGCCGACAATATGAGCGACGAAGAAAAGAAAAACACCCTTTACATGATTAACCTCGACTCCCTCGTCTGCGGCGATTACACCTATCTTTACGGCGGCGTTCAGGATAACGAGAACAAGACCGTTTTGAAAACCGAAGCGTACGACAACGCAATCAAAGTCGCCGCAAGCCTTAACCTCACGTTCAACTCGAACCCGTGGACCTGGGGCAACCTTTCGCCCGAAAATTACGACAAGGTCAACCCCGATTACGCTTCGCCTTCTACGGGAGATTGGAGCGACCACGCGCCTTTCCTGGAAGCGGGCATAACCTACCTTTATATGGAAGCAACCAACTGGGAAATCCCCGATTACACGGGTTACGGCGAAACCTTTATGGTAGGAATGATAATGAACACGGAAAACGACTATCTCGAATATATCGAAAAATATTTTCCGTCTCGTCCGCTCAAACACCTCACTAAGTTTGCCACCCTCTTAAACGCTTTGCTTGCTCAAAGCGACTACAACGCATAAAATACAAAAAACTTCTGTTCTCCATCCGAATTAGTAAAAAACTTCGCCCGAAAATTTTCGAGCGAAGCTTTTTTCATTCTTGAATTTTTAATTCTTATTCCTTATCCTTAACGTTTGCGCGCATGGCGTTGAGTATCGCAAGGACGGCAACGCCTACGTCGCCGAAAACGGCTATCCACATGTTAGCAATGCCGAGCGCGGAAAGAACGAGTATCGCGACCTTTACCGCAAGCGCGAAGATTATGTTTTCGTAAACGATTGTCATAACTTTGCGCGCGAGCTTTTTGGCAATTTTTATAGAGCGTAAATCGTCGTACATCAAAACTATGTCGGAAGCTTCTATCGCCGCGTCGCTGCCTACGCCGCCCATCGAAATGCCGATATCCGACTTCATTAAAACCGGCGCGTCGTTTATGCCGTCGCCCACAAAACAGAGAACGTCGCTTTGCTTTTTCTCTTTCAAAAGCCTATTGACTTCCTCGACTTTGTTTTGAGGAAGCAGGCTTGCTTTGAACTCGGTAAGCCCTAATTTTTGGGCAACATGTCGCGCTATACGTTCGTTATCGCCCGTTAGCATAACCGTGCGCGCGCCTATGGAGTTGAGATATTCTATCGTTTCTTTGGCTTCCGACTTAACCTCGTCGGCAATGACGATGTAGCCGACAAACTCTCCGTCTTTTGCTACGTACACGACGGTACCCACGCCGTCCGAGGGGACGAACTCGACGCCGAACGCGTTCATGAGTTTTTCGTTTCCGCAAAGAACCGTATGTTCTCCCACGGCTTTTATGCCTTTGCCGGCGATATCTTCCACAACGTACCCGTCGGCGATTTCCTTACCGTAAGCCTTTTTAATCGAAACGGCTATCGGGTGGTTGGACTGCTTTTCGGCAATCGCCGCAAGCGACAAAATTTCATCGCGTTTTTCCTCGGGGTAAACGGCTTCTACCGCAAAATTGCCCTTTGTGAGCGTACCCGTTTTATCGAACACGAATACGTTTGCTTTATCGAATTTTTCAAGATAAGCCGAGCCTTTTATGAGTATACCCTTTGAGGAAGCCCCGCCGATACCCGCAAAAAACGAGAGAGGAACGGAGATGACGAGCGCACACGGACACGACACCACAAGGAAGGAAAGCGCGCGGTAAATCCAGACCGCCCAGGCGTTCCAACCGTTGCCCGTTATGCCGATAAAGAGCGGCGGCAAAACGGCGAGCGCAAGAGCCGAGAAAACTACGATAGGCGTGTAATATTTAGCGAACTTCGTGATAAAGTTTTCCGATTTCGACTTCTCGCTCGAAGCGTTTTCCACGAGTTCGAGAATTTTGGAAACGGTCGATTCGCCGAACGGTTTTTCGACTTTGACTTCGATAGTACCGGTTAAATTCACGGTGCCGGAAGTAACGCCGCTGCCGACAAAAACCTCGGCGGGGAGCGATTCGCCCGTCAACGCTTTTGTGTCGAGCGTGGAATTTCCTCCGACGACCACGCCGTCAAGCGGGATTTTTTCGCCGGGTTTTACGACGATTATATCGCCGATTTTAACTTCCGACGGGTCCACCGTTTCCTCTGTGCCGTCATTGCGCTTAACGTTAGCAAAGTCGGGGCGTATGTCCATAAGCTCGGTTATAGACTTTCTCGACTTGCCCACCGCGTAGCCTTGGAACCATTCGCCCACCTCAAAAAAGAGTAGAACCGCGCAAGCTTCGTCAAAGCCCTCGGGCGCGTGGGTCGTTATGCCGGTATATATGCCTAAGCCGAACGCGCCTATCGTGGCGACAGCCATAAGGAAGTTTTCGTCGAAAACCTGCCCGTGAGCAATGTTAATCGCCGACTTTTTGAGAACGCCATACCCGATATAAAGATACACGGCGAAAAACAGCGCGAACGGCAAAAGCCAACCGAAAGCTTCGTTCGGGATAAGCGAAGCAAGCCCGTTTTTGAACGTCGCTCCGCCGCCGATTGCGGAAAGAATTTTGTCCGCCGCAACAAGTACGATAAACGCCGCAAGCGCGACGATAATGCGCTTTAAGTTCTTTTTCTGCTTTTTTGTCATAAAATGCCCTCTTTTTTGTGCTTTCACTGCGCGAATTACACAATATAACGTTTGAACAAACTTTCAATCGTCCCTCTTAAAAAAATGCGTTTTCGTGGGCTTACAACCCTTAACGCACTTTTTATGAAAAACGGTGGTAGAACTAAAAATTAGTCTTCTATTTCGAAGTCGGGTTCGACGCGTTTTGCGGCTTTAAGCACGGACTTCATGACGGAATCGACGTCATCCGCTTCGATAGTCATTTTCTGCATCATAAAATTGATGTTGCACCCGTTTACGCCTTCAACCTTTTTGATGGCTTCTTCGCACTTTAAGGCGCAAGCCGCGCAATCCACTTCTATTCCGAAAGTTTTTTTCATAAGTTTTACCTCTTAAAATATCGTTGCTTTTTTGTTCAAGCCCTTCGGCTAAGCGGAAAACACAGCCGCTTTTTCGATTATTCTTCCACGTGAGCGAGCGCGCAGGAAAAAAGCGTGGAAACGTGATCGTCGTCAAGCGAATAGATGACTTCTTTTCCTTCCCGCTTGCTTTTTACGAGCTTAGCCTGCTTTAAAATGCGGAGCTGGTGAGAAACGGCGCAAGTCGTCATTTCCACGCACTCGGCAATATCAGACACGCATAGAGTTGCGTTTTCAAGCACGAAAAGTATCTTCGCCCTCGTCGCGTCCCCGAGAACCTTAAAAAGGTCCGACACGGCGGTCGTGACGTCTTCGCTCGGCATTTTTGTTTTAATTTCGTTTGCGTCCATATCGGCTCCTCCTTTTTACGAATTATATGATACTATCATTTGAACGATTTGTCAACTGTTCAATTGATTAAATCTGAAATTCTTTAAAATTTTTTTATCGTTTACGTTTTTACTATCAAAAAAGCCTTTTCAAAAAGAATTTTTAGTGTTATCATGAAAAAAACGGCAGGGTTTAAATTTTTATCCCCAAAAAGTGAGATTTTTTTTAATCTCAAACGTATATAGGACGAACATGGGAAATTTGCGCTTAAACTATTTGATAAAAAAGCTCAAACAGGGCAAAAGTCAATATTTTGACGAGTTTTACGCTCTCACTAAGGGCGCGGTTTATTACGCCGCAAAAACCCACGTGACGGGCAGCGACGTTGAGGACGTTATGCAGGAAACGTACGTCAAATTTTTAAGCGTGATAAGCGGCGTGGACGAGAAAAAGAACCCGCTCGCCTTTCTGTACGAGATTGCAAAAAACAAGGCTCTCGACGTGACGAGAAAAAGAAGTCGAACGGATACGGACGTAATCGTAGAGGAAATGCAGATAGGCGTAAACGAAGTCTATTCACACGACTCGCCACTTATGGAACTGTGCAAAAAACGACTGACGGAAAACGAATACTTTCTGCTCGAAAAAGTAGTTATTCTCGGGTACAAACAAAAGGAAGTCGCGGCGATGCTCGGCGAACCAATTTCGACGGTCAACCATCGCTACAAAACTCTCGTTAAAAAAGTGAAGTTATTATACAAGGAGGCATACGCATGAAAAGGGAAAGAAAAGCGATATTTAAAGAACTTTCTTCCGCCGCGCCCGACGTTTCCGAAAACGTTAAAAACGCCGTCGATTGGGGCAAGGTCGCCGCGGAAAACACCGAAAAACGTAAGAAACATAGTCCTATAAGCTTTGCTTACAAATTCGCCATGCCGGCGGTATGCTGCATTCTTGCGGTTCTTACGGTCGTGTTCGCGTTCAATGCGTTTTCAAAGCCGCCGAGCATGAAAGCGAGCGCGTACGAAATAATAATCGACGTCAATCCGAGCGTAAAACTTTCCGTCGACGAAAACGACATGGTCATAGCGCAAGAGGGCTTGAACGAGGACGGCGTTATCCTATTATATAAAAAGGACTTCACCGCACGACTTGCTTCGGAAGCGACAAAAGAAGTAATCGGCGCGATAAACTCCGTCGGGCTTTTGAAAAACAACGCCGTAAAAATCACTGCCATCGACAAAAAAACGGGTAAAATTCTCGAAGAAAAGCGCAATGCGATAAGCCAAACGATAGAAAGCTTTTTCGGCGCGGAGGACTTTTCGACGGTGTTTTTGACCGATAAAGAACTTGACGAAATCGAAGACTATTACGAAAAGAACAAGATAAGCGAATACGAAAAGACGATGATATCGGCTTTCAAGGAAAAGCTCGTTGTAGCCGTCAACCAAAAAATCGCCGAGATAGCGGACCTTGCGACAAAGCTTGCGCCGTTCGACAAAAAGGACAAAACGGTTATCGAAAACTTCCCTTACGCCGAAAACATAAAGGCTTTTGCCGAAAAGTACCGCTTAAAACTCAAATTCGATTACGCCGCGCCGAGATACAAGGATATTCACGAACTTGTCGACAAGCTCGACGACAACCGCGAAGAACTCGAAGAAGCCTTGGAGGACTTAACCGAAAACCCCGATGACGACGATTACGCGGACTACCTCGAAGACCTTTTGGAACTCGTAAAAGAAGAACTTTTTCACGAGGACGACTAACCTATTAAATTATATGCTCCGCCATAAAAAGCGGAGTATATTTTTTCTCTAAAAATATTTTTAGAAATTTTTGCTAAGCTTCGTATTTTTTCGTTTCTCGTTCGTATATGGGGTAGAAACAAGGAGGTCAACAAAAATGATCAAAAGATTTTTAACCGCAACTCTCGCTCTGTCTCTCGTCTTTGCGCTCGGCTTGGGCGTAACAGCCTGCATAAAGAAAAACGCCGTCGGCGAGAACGTAATCAAAAACGTGTCAGCAACCGACGTATATGCGCTTTCGGCTCTTTCGGGCGCGGGCGTACTCGGCGAGCTTGACAAAGGCAAAACCGCTTCCGTAAACACGCTTTTAGCCGACAACGAAGAAAAAGAAAAAGAAAAAGACGCGCCTCTCGCCCGCCCGAGCGATATAACCGACGAAACGCTCGAAGAAACAAAGACAAACATAGCCGCCTTCAAAAACGTTATTTCAAGCGGTGGCTTGACTTCGACCATTAAGGAAAACGATATCGCCGAGGGCGAAAAGTCCGCCTATAAGTTCGTTATGTCCATAAAAGTCGGCGACAACGAAGCACTTTTATATTACAATGAAACAAGCGTGAAAGCCGAAACCGAAACGGATGAAGACGGCGAAGAAGAGCGCGAAGAAACCGCAACGCTCGAAGGCTTGCTCGTAATCGGCGAAAAAGAATATCTTGTAACGGGCGAAAAAGAAGTCGAAACGGAAGAGGGCGAAAAGGAAGAAAGCCTTACCGTAACGACCAAGAGCAAACTCAACCCCTTAAATTACGTTAAGTTCTCCACGTCCGCCGAAACGGAAGAAAACGAAAAGGAAGTAACCTATAAATACGAAGTTTACGAAAACGGCAAAAAGGTTCAAAAAACCAAGATTTCGTTCGAAGAAGAGGACGGCAAGCTCGAAGTAAAGTTCGAAAACGAACAAAAAACCGACGCGACCAAAACGCAATACAAACTCATCTACGAGAACGGCAAATACCGCGTAAAATACCTTTTGAACGGCAAAAAACGCTTTTTCACCGTCGTTGAAGAAGAAACCGGCCTGAAGATAACCTACGACAACGGTTTTGAAGAAGTAATCTAAAAACACTCTACCCCTCTACTCTTTATCCCGGCGGGCGGCTTCTAATCGAAGCCGCCCGCTTTTTATACGTAAAACAAGCCGATAACCGACTTATAGCGCGACTTTTTATACTTTCGGCACACAAAAAAGCTTACGTCCGACTTATACGCCGAACGCAAGCAGATTAAAGGAAGATATAAAATGTGTAAGCAATTTTCAAAAAAGTTATCTCACTTCGATATCGCGTTTGCCGGAGCCGAGGACCACTTTATAGTAGCCGCTTACCTCTTCCGCAGTCGCCTTTTCGCCGTCAACGTACACGCTCTTGCCGCTTTCCGCCTTTACGTATACGCTCGCTTTGGTGTTTGCGGGGATTGTCACCGAGTAAACGCTGCCGCTTGAAAAATCGAACGATGCCGAGATTTTGCCCTTTATGCTCGGAACGCTAATATTCGCCTTTTTAAGCCCGCCCGTTTGAAACTTAACGTCAAACGTAGCAAACGCCGCGGAAGTCGGGTTAATGCCGAAAATTCCGTTAGTTATAGCGTATGCGGGGGAAGCTCCCCACGGGTGCGAAAAGGTCATATTGTCCTTGTTGACGGCGTTCCACGCTTCGGTCGTAACGGTCGCACCGAGCTTGTTTATCATGTACGCCCAGGTCCTTGCGCCCTCGCTTTCGTCATCGTCTAATAAAAGCGCGTTTGCAACGTCGCCCATATCCGCGTTATAAAGCCCTTCAAAGAGGAAAAACGTGCCGTAAACGCTTGTTTTTATCTTGCCTTGAGAAGATATGTAGCTTGCCGATAAAGCCGCTTTTTCGCCGCTTACGAGGTTTGCGGACAACGCGAACGCCGTTGCGTGCTGGGAGCGGTGAGAGGAAGCTTTGCCGGAAGAGTAAAGCCCGTCCGAGAATGCGCCCGTAGTCGGGTCGTAAAGCTTTTCGACCATAGCCGCGCGGATTTTGGCGGCGTAATCCTTAAAGCTCTGCTCGTCCTCGGTTTTGCCCAATATAGAAGCAATCTTTGCAAGATTGTCGTACGACTGCACGGCAAGAGAATTCAAAACGGTGTTGTATTTTACGCTCATGTCGTACCCGTCGCGCTCGGTTTCGGGCCAATCGACGAGAATGCAGTTTTCAACGCTCGATTGCGTGATCCCGCCCGCCGTGAGCATGTTCACGGACGAGTCAAAATAACGGGTAAAAGTTTTTGTCTTTAAGATATCGTAATAACTTTCGAGCGAAGTTTTGTCGCCCGTGTAAAGATAATCGGCGTAAGCCATTCTCGCGCAATACAAAACGTAATCGGCGGGCCAGGTGC